>CAJYRU010000063.1 GCA_913777295.1 uncultured Sphingomonas sp.
GCTGACGTTCGCTGACCAGCACGATGTCGTCGACCAGCGCGGCGACGACCTGCGCGGTGAGGCCGCCGGGCTGCTTGACCGCGATGCCCTCCGCCAGCGTGTCGCCGGCGCAGTCCATGTCGGTGCCGTGCAGGCGGTTATACATCGACGGGAACAGCTCGGCCTGTACGCCGATGACGTCGATCGGACGGTCGGCCGCCTTGGCGACGGTCGCGATGCCGCTGATGAGGCCGCCGCCGCCGATCGGTACGACCAGCGTGTCTAGGTCGGGTACGTCCGCCAGCATTTCGAGCGCAACGGTGCCTTGCCCGGCCATGATGCGGGGATCGTCGAAGGGGTGGACGAAGGTCAGCCCCTGTTCGGCCTCCAGCTTGCGGGCATGGGCATAGGCCGCGTCGAACGTCTCGCCCTCCAGCACCACAGTCGCGCCGTGGCTCTGCGTCTGCATGACCTTCACGGTCGGAGTCGGGCGCGGCATGACGATGGTCACCGGCACGCCCAGCCGGTTGCCGTGATAGGCGAGGCCCTGCGCATGGTTGCCGGCCGAGGCGGCGATCACGCCCTTCGCACGGGTGGCTTCGTCGAGTTGCAGCAGCGTGTTGAGCGCGCCACGTTCCTTGTAAGCGGCGGTGAACTGAAGGTTTTCGAATTTCAGATAGACGGTCGCGCCGGTCAGGTCGGACAGGGTGCGGCTGATAAGGGTCGGCGTGCGGACGATCGAGCCGCCGATACGCATTGCCGCCGCACGAACATCGTCGACGGTGAGGGGCAGGGCGGGCGGAGCGATCGGGTTGGTAGCCATCGCGGGCGGGTAGCCGATTTGGGCGCGGAGGAAAAGGCGGGGAGGGGGCTGGCTCTATTCTCCTCAGTTCCACTCCCTCAAACCCCGTTTGCTTCGAGCGGAGGTTCGAGCCTGTCGAGAACCGTATTCAAGAAGGGGGTGCCCCAAACGCCGGGTTCTCGACTGCCGCTTCTCGACAGGCTCGAAGCTGCTCGAACCGAACGGATATTTGGCGGAATCTGTCTGCGTGCGGTTGGGGTGGCTGTACGGCCCGGCGCTTAGCTCTTACACCCCCCCCCATGGCAACACTCGCATTCATCGGTACCGGCGTCATGGGCGCTCCCATGGCCGGGCACCTCGTTTCCGCCGGCCATCAGGTCACCGTCTACAACCGCACCCGTGCCAAGGCCGATGCCTGGGCGGCGAAGCATGGCGGCACGGTTGCCGATACGCCGGCCGCCGCGGCGGACGGGGCGGATGCGGTGTTCGCCTGTGTCGGCAACGACGACGATCTGCGGCAGGTGACGCTGGGCGACGATGGCGCGTTCGGCGCGATGAAGGCCGGGGCGTTGTTCGCCGATCACACCACGGTGTCGGCGGCGATCGCGCGCGAACTGGCCGAGACGGGTTCGGCCAAGGGATTGCTGGTGCTCGACGCGCCGGTGTCGGGCGGACAGGCGGGGGCCGAGAACGGCAAGCTGTCGATCATGTGCGGCGGTTCGGCCGAAGCCTTTGCCGCTGCCGAACCGCTGATGACCGCCTATGCCCAGCGCATCGTCCATGTCGGCGATGTGGGGTCGGGGCAGACGACCAAGATGGTCAACCAGATCTGCATCGCCGGCGTGCTGGGCGGGCTGTCGGAAGCGCTGCGGTTTGCGCAGGCGTCCGACCTCGATCTCGACAAGGTGCTGGAGGCTGTGTCGGGCGGCGCGGCGCAGAGCTGGCAGATGGTCAATCGCTGGCCCACCATGGCGCAGGACCAGTTCGACTTCGGCTTTGCGATCGACTGGATGCGCAAGGACCTGGGTCTGGCGCTCGACGAATCGCGGCGCAACGGCGCGACGCTGCCGGTGACCGCGCTGGTCGATCAATTCTATGCGCAGGTGCAGGCAATGGGTGGCGGACGACAGGATACCAGCGCGCTGGTGCGGAGGATCGCGAAGTGATGCGCTCGGCACTTACCCTTGCAGCGCTGGTGCTGGCCGGGACCGCGCAGGCCGATGGCCTGGTCGACAATATCAACGGCGTGGCGCTTGATTCGCAGGGGCGGGTGGTGCGCTTCGGCGGCATCCTGATCGACCGGGACGGCAAGGTCGTTCGGCTGGTGCCCAAGGGCGAGAAGGCGCCGAAAAAGCTCGACTGGCGCAGCGACATGGGCGGCAAAATCGTGATGCCGGGCATGATCGATGCACATGGCCATGTCATGTCGCTGGGCTATCGCGCACTCGAACTCGATCTGTCGAACACCCGTTCGCTGAGCGATGCGCAGGCCGCGATCCAGTCCTATGCGCGCAGCAACGGCAATCGCCAGTGGATCCTGGGCGGTGGCTGGAACCAGGAGGCGTGGGGGCTGGGCCGGTTCCCGACCGCGGCCGAGCTGGATGCGGCCGCGGGTGACAAGCCGGTGTTGCTGGAACGTGGCGATGGCCATGCCGTGTGGGCGAACAGCGCGGCGATGAAGGCGGCAGGGATCACGGCGAAGACCGTGTCGCCGGCAGGTGGCCGGATCGAACTGCTCCCCAACGGGCAGCCCTCCGGCGTGTTCGTCGACAGCGCCGCCAGCCTGTTCGACGCAGCCAGGCCCAAGCCCTCTCCACGTGAACGCAATGCCGCATTCCTGAAGGCGCAGGAGCTGTTGCTGTCGACCGGGATCACCGCGACGGCGGACATGGGCACGTCGGTCGACGACTGGCTGGTGTTCCGGCGGATGGGCGATATCGGCCAGTTGCGCGTGCGGATCATGAGCTATGGTGCGGGCCTCGACACGGCGCTGACCGTCGCCGGGGCGGGGCCGACGCCGTGGCTGTACGGCGACCGGCTGCGCATGGGCGGGATCAAGCTGTACGCCGATGGTGCGCTGGGGTCGCGCGGGGCGTGGCTGAAGGCGCCGTACAGCGATGCGCCGAAGCAGACCGGGTTGTCGTTCATCAACGATACCACGCTGCTGAACCTGTTGAGCCGGGGTACGATGGACGGGTTCCAGTTCGCGATCCATGCGATCGGCGACCGTGCGAACCGCCAGGTGCTGGACGCGATCGACGAGCTGGCGTCGTCATACAAGGACGACCGGCGCTGGCGGGTCGAACATGCGCAGGTGCTCGACCCGGCCGACCTGCCGCGACTGGGCAAGAACGGGATCATCGCGTCGATGCAGCCGGTCCATGCCACCGGCGACCGGACGATGGCGGAGGCGCGGCTGGGGCCGGCGCGGCTGGCCGGGGCCTATGCGTGGGCGACGGTGTTGAAGGATGGCGGGCGGCTGGCGTTCGGATCGGACTATCCGGTCGAGAACCCGAACCCGTTCGTCGGCTGGGCCGCGGCGTTCACCCGCGAGGATGCGAACGGGCAGCCGCCGGGCGGTTGGCGGCCCGAGGAAAAGGTGACGCGCGAACAGGCGTGGAAGGCGTTCACCCAGGATGCGGCGTTCGCGGGCTTTGCCGAACAGCGGTTCGGATCGCTGCTGCCCGGGCAAAAGGCGGACTTCATCGTGGTCGATCGCGATCCGGTGGCGGCGACTCCCGCCGAACTGCGCGCGACGCGGGTGATGGAGACCTGGGTCGGCGGGTACAAGGCGTGGCCGCTGAAGGACGTGCCGAAGGTCGATGCCGGACGATAATTTCCTCTTTAGAATGGTGAGGGGGACCGCCGCGTAGCGGTGGTGGAGGGGGCTTCCTCAAGCGAATCGTTCGTGGACACCCCCCTCCACCAGCTGCGCTGGTCCCCCTCCCCGTGCCGGGGAGGATTAATGTGCCATCCTGGTACGTCCCGGATTGCCGGGGTGTATCGCGGTTCCGCTTGCCCTACCTTGGCGAGCGACAGGAGGAGTGATGGGCGTTTCGTTGCGAACCGGGTTGGGTGTGGCGGTGCTAGTCGGTGTGGTCGGGGCCACGGCGGGCGGGGCGGCGATGCTGCTCAGCGCAGAGCGGCCCGCGCCGGTTTCCGCGAAGCCGGTGGCGAAGGTCGCGGTGACGAAACCCACGCCCGCGCCTTTGCCCGTCGCGACGCCGGCTGCTGTGTCGACGCCTGCGCCGGAGGCGATGGTCGTCCGGCGCGTGCTGAACATCGAAGGGCCGTTCACCCATGGCCGCTGGGTGTGGGACGAGGATGGTGCGCCGGCCAGCGGCAAGCTGGTTATCACCATCGACCTCGATGCGCAGGTACTGTCGGTATTTCGCGACGGCTATGAGATCGGCGCGGCGGTGGTGCTGTATGGTGCCGACTGGAAACCCACGCCGCTGGGTGCGCTGAAGATTACCGAGAAGGACGCCGACCATGTCAGCAACCTGTATGGCGCGCCGATGCCGTACATGCTGCGGCTGACCAATGACGGCATCTCGATCCATGGCAGCGATGTGCGAGAGGGCGGCGCGACGCATGGCTGTATCGGCCTGCCGACCGCGTTTGCGAAGAAGCTGTTCGGGGCAGCGAAGCTCGGCGACCGGGTGATCATCACCAACGGCAAGCGATTGGGGATGGGGGGAGCGATTACGGCGTAAACGGCCGTATCCCCGCACAGGCGGGGATCCAGAGCCGCAAGCGTATCGCTCCGTTACCCTGGATCCCCGCCTGCGCGGGGATACGAAAACTCGTTTGGTAGACGCGTTGGCCGAGCTGCCGGGTTCTCGACGGGCGCTTCTCGACAAGCTCGAAGCTGCTCGAACCGAACGGGATGGGAATGGATGGGTCGGGAGGCGGACCGCGTTACGCGACCGCGGCCTCGACCATTTCATCGGGTTCGCGCAGCACATAGCCGCGGCCCCACACCGTCTCGATATAGTTGTCGCCTTCGCACGCCATGCTGAGCTTCTTGCGCAGCTTGCAGATGAAGACGTCGATGATCTTCAGTTCCGGTTCGTCCATCCCGCCATAGAGATGGTTGAGGAACATTTCCTTGGTCAGGGTCGTGCCCTTGCGGAGCGAGAGCAGCTCCAGCATCGCATATTCCTTGCCCGTCAGATGGACCCGCGCGCCGTCGACGTCGACCGTCTTGGCATCGAGGTTGACCGAGAGCTTGCCGGTGCGGATGACCGATTGCGAATGCCCCTTCGACCGGCGGACGACGGCGTGGATACGCGCGATCAGTTCCTCGCGATGGAACGGCTTGGTCACGTAATCGTCGGCGCCGAAGCCGAACGAGCGCACCTTCGAATCCATTTCGTCGATGCCCGACAGGATCAGCACCGGGGTTTGCACCCGCGCGACCCGCAGCTTCTTCAGAACGTCGTACCCGTGCATGTCGGGCAGGTTCAGGTCGAGCAATATGATGTCGTAATCGTACAGCTTGCCCAGATCGAGGCCTTCTTCGCCCAGATCGGTCGTGTAGATGTTGAACCCCTCGGTCGTGAGCATCAGCTCGATCGCCTTGGCGGTCGTCGGCTCGTCCTCGATCAACAGCACGCGCATCGGCTTACATCCCCCGTTTCGCGGCGCGCTTTTCCCTGGGTGGCGCGCAACAAAAACATTACCGTAAATACCTATGAAGGCAAAAGGTTAATTTCTGCCTAATCGAAAACACTTCGTAAATTCCGTTGGTTAAGCGGAATGAAGGGTTCCGTGATGGTAAACGGCAGGACAGGGGGCAGGTTTAGTAAAATTAACGCGGATTACAGGTTCGTCGGAAACGATCGGACAGATATTCGATAAGCGCCTCGACCCGTGCCGGGCGCAGCGTGCCCGGCGGGGTCAGCAGATGCAGCGCGACGCTGCCGCTGTTCCAGTCGGGCAGCACCGCTTCCAGTCGCCCGGCGGCGATGTCGGCATCGACCAGGAAGTCGGGTAGCCGCGCCACGCCCAGCCCCGCGCATAATGCCGGCAGCAGCGCTTCGCCATTGTTGGTCGCCAGCGGCCCGGTCGGGCGGACTGCGACCTCCTCGTCGCCGCGCCGGAAATGCCAGAGGGCGCTGGGCAGGTTGGTGTAGCCGAAACAGTCATGGTCGCCGAGGTCGGCAGGATGTGCCGGCCGTCCGCGCCGGTCCCAATAGGCCGGCGCGGCGACGATGTGGATCGCGACGGGGGCCAAGCGGCGGGCGCGCAGCGAGCTGTCGGGCAGGTCGGCGATACGCAGCGCCACGTCGATACCGTCGGCGACGATGTCGACCTTCGCATCCGACAGGGTCAGGTCGATCTCCACGCCCGGATGGAGGGCCAGGAAGTCGGCGATGGCCGGCGCGACATGGGCAAGCCCGAACGACATCGGCGCCGCCACGCGGACGAGGCCGGTCGGCGCCGCGGCGGCGTCGCGCGCTTGTTCCTCCGCAGCCTGTGCCTCCGCCAGGATGCGCCCTGCGCGCTCGGCCAGCGACTGGCCGGCGTCGGTCAGCGTCAGGCGGCGCGACGTGCGGTGGAACAGCGTGGTGCCGAGCGAGGTTTCCAGCCGGGCGACGGCTTTCGACACGGTCGCCTTCGACACGCCGATCGACTGCGCGGCGGCGCTGAACGATCGGTGTTCGACCACACAGGCGAACATCGCCCAGGCTTCGAAATCGGGAAGACGCATTACCCCTCCATCCGCGAAACGATCGGTTTCCGACGTTTCCATTTACGGCATGATCGCGCTGCCTATCTTGGGGGTCAAGCAAGGAGATCGACCATGATCGACAAACGTGACTTCACCAGCCTGGGCCATGCCGACCACGGTTGGCTGAACGCCCGCCATCATTTCAGCTTCGCCAATTATTATGATCCCAGCCGCATGGGCTGGGGCGCGATCCGGGTGTGGAACGACGACGAGATCGCGGCGAACAGCGGTTTCCCCCCGCATCCGCACAAGGACATGGAAATCATCACCTATGTCCGCTCGGGCGCGATCACCCACCAGGACTCGCTGGGCAATAAGGGCCGCACGGCGGCCGGCGACGTGCAGGTGATGAGCGCCGGCACCGGCGTGCGCCATGCCGAATATAACCTCGAACCGGAGACGACCCGCATCTTCCAGATCTGGATCGAGCCGCGCCAGAAGGGCGGCGCGCCGTCCTGGGGTGCCAAGCCGTTTCCAAAGGGGGAACGGTCGGGCAGGTTCGTGACGCTGGCCAGCGGGTATGACGAGGATGGCGACGCGCTGCGCATCCGGGCGGAGGCACGCGTGCTGGGCGCGACGCTGAAGGCCGGCGAAAGCGTGGAACATAGCGTGGGCGACGGGCGTCACGCTTATCTGGTCGCTGCGACGGGCGCGATCACCATCGACGGCGTGGCCTTTCAGGCGCGCGACGGGGCCGCGCTCTCGGGTGGGCAGACCGTCACCATCACCGCGACCGAGGACGCCGAAATCGTCCTGGTCGATTCCGAATAATCCCAAGGGAGTAGCTACACATGTCGAAGGTTCTGGTCCTCTATTATTCGTCCTACGGCCATATCGCGAAGATGGCCGACGCAGTGGCCGAGGGCGCCCGCGCCGCCGGTGCGGAAGTGGACGTCCGCCGCGTGCGCGAAACCGCACCCGAAGAGGTCGCCAAGTCGGCGGGTTTTCAGGTTGCGGACCATCATGCCGAGCTGACCGACCCCAACGAACTGACCAACTATGACGCGATCATCGTCGGCACCGGCACCCGCTATGGCCGGATGTCGAGCCAGATGGCCGCGTTCTGGGACACGACCGGCGGCATCTGGGCCAAGGGTGGTCTGGTCGGGAAGATCGGCGGGGCCTTCACCTCGACCGCATCGCAGCATGGCGGGCAGGAAACCACGCTGTTCTCGATCATCACCAACCTGATGCATCACGGCCTGACCATCGTCGGCCTCGATTATGGCTATGAAGGCCATCTGGGGCTGGACGAGGTGAACGGCAGCACCCCCTATGGCGCATCGACGATCGCGGGGGGCGATGGCAGCCGGCAGCCGACCGAGGTCGAACTGGGCGGCGCGCGCTATCAGGGCAAGCGTATCGCCGAACTGGCGACCAAGGTCTTCGGCTGAGGCGACAAGCGGGGCGGCCCGATGGGTCGCCCCGCATTTTACTGGCGGCAACCGGTTGGATTGTTAGCGCTATCGGCTATCATCGTCGCAAAGAACGATGATGGAGAGGGATATGCGCGGGATAGCGTTGTGGGCTGCGTTGCTGGTCGCGGGCGTGGCGGGCGCACAGGAGCGCCAGGTGCCGGGCAGCAACCCGATCATTCGCGACAAGTTCACCGCCGATCCCGCGCCGCTCGTCGTCGGCGACCGGCTGTATCTGTATGTCGGACACGATCAGGCGCAGCGCGACGAAATGTTCAACATGCGCGAATGGCTGGTCTATTCGACCACCGACATGCGCCATTGGACCGACCATGGCCCGATCATGAAAGTCGCCGATTTCAAATGGGCGAAGGCCGACGCCTGGGCCAGCCAGGCGATCTCCAAGAACGGCAAATACTGGTTCTATGCCGCAGTCGAGCATGACGACAGTCATCCGGGCAAGGCGATCGCGGTGGCGGTGTCGGACAAGCCGACGGGGCCGTTCGTCGATGCGAAGGGATCGGCGCTCATTACCAACCAGATGACGCCCAAGGGCACGCATAGCTGGGAAGACATCGACCCGACGGTGTGGACCGACCGCGACGGAACGACGTGGATCGCATGGGGCAACCGGCAATGCTATATCGCGAAGCTGAAGCCCAACATGATCGAGATCGACGGGCCGATCACCGAAATCACCCCGCCGCATTTCGAGGAGGGGCCATGGCTGCACGAGCGGAACGGCACCTATTACCTGACCTATGCCTCGCTCGACCGGTCGAAGCATCGCGACAAGCGCGTGTCCTATTCGACGGCACCGTCGATCCGAGGGCCATGGACCTATCGCGGTGAGCTGACGGGATCGGGCAAGTACAGCTTCACCATCCATCCGGGGATCGTGCAGTATAAGGGCGACTGGTACCTGTTCCTGCACAATGCGACGCTGGCGATCGGCGACCTGAACGGCGCGATCGGGCGGCGGGCGGTGACGGTCGAGCGGCTGCACTATAATCCGGACGGAACGATGCAGCCGGTGGTGCAGACCGACGCGGGGGTGACGGCGGCAGTCCGTTAATCGGGGTGGCAACGCAAGGCTGCGAAGCCTAGCGTGACGGAATGGACGACGACACTATCACCTTGTGGCGGCCGGTCGGCCCCGTCGAACTGCGCCTTATCGCTGATAGCGGCATGTCGGCATTTCCACCACGATTGCCCGAGCAGCCGATTTTCTACCCTGTGACGACGGAAGAATATGCGGTGAAGATCGCGCGCGACTGGAATGTCCGCGAGAGCGGTTCGGGGTACGTGACCCGTTTCGCGGTGCGTCGCGCGTATCTCGCGCAATATCCGGTGCAGGATGCTGGCGGAAAGGCGCACCGGGAATATTGGATACCTGCGGAGCAACTGGCTGCGTTCAACGCGGCGATCGTCGGGCCGATCGAAGTGACCCACGAATTCCGCTGATGTCGTGTCGCCGGCCCGGCCGCCGAGTTGCTTATTCGACCTTCGGCTCGGCCGGAAACCGCGTCCGTGCCTGCAGGAAGATCGATCGCGCCGGTGCGGCCCCGGCTTCGGTCGCCGTCGTGCCGACCCAGCGCCAGTGCCACGGTTCCCATTTTACCTGCTGCCTGTTTCCGGCCGGGAACGACATTTCGAAGCCAAAGTGCGCGGCATTGGCGCGCAGCCAGCGGCCGGCGGGGGTGGCGGCGAAGCAGGCTTCGGCGTTGCAGGCGGGCGAGGTGCTGGTGCCGAAGTCGATGACATAGCCGGTCGAATGCTCGCTATGCCCCGGCGGGGCGGAGGCCCAGGCGCGTTCGGCGAAGCTGCCCGATCCGTTCATGCCGATCCCGCCGCAAAAGGTCGCACGCTGCATTGCTTCGGAACGGTGGCACGACACGGCGCGCAGCGTGCCAGCGATGGCGGGATCGCCATCCGCTGCGGCAAGCAGGCGGGTGAGGTCGGCGGCCATCGCCGGATGGATCCGGCACGATCCGCCGAGCGTGGCGGGGGCGTCGACCAAGGCGGTGGCGGGCATGTCGGGATAAGGGAAGTGACTAAACAGCCGCCCGTCGGCGGTCCGCTGCACCGTGCCGCGCCCGCATAGTTCGACCGGACCGGTCGGGCCGGCGGGGGGCAGGGCGGTGATGCGATGCGGGGCCACGGCCGTAGGAGCAGGGGCGGGCGTCGGCACCGCGACCGGCGGGGCGGGTGCAGTCGTCGGCGCACAGGCGGCAAGCAGGCTCAGCGGCGGCAGGAGGCGGGCGAGGGTGGTTCGGCGCACAAAAGTCTCCGGCTGAATCAACACGACGCACCGCGCGCACTGGCATGGCGTCGCCAACGATGGCAAGGGAGCGAAATGCTTGACGACCTGGTCCTGTTCATCGACGGCGAAGCGATCGTCCTCGACAAACCCGCCGGCCTGCCGGTCGATCCGCCGCGTGACGGTTCGCCCAGTATCGTCGGACGCGCCGACGAACTGCGCTTCACCTTCCAACGCGAACCGACGCCGGTCCACCGGCTCGACCGCGACACCAGCGGATGCCTGCTCCTCGCGCGCAATCCCAAGGCGCACGCGCGGTTCCAGCAGGCGTTCGAACAGGGGCGGGTGACGAAACGCTATCTCGCGATCCTCGACGGTATTCCGGCCGGGGAATCGGGAGAGATCGACCTGGCGCTGGCCAAGGTCAGCACTGCCGAGGCGGGTTGGCGGATGGTCGGGGATGCGAGGGGCAAGCCGGCGCGGACCAACTGGCGCGTGCTGCGCACCGTCGGCGACCGGGCGCTGGTCGCTTTGTTCCCCGAAACCGGCCGCACGCACCAGATCCGCGTGCATATGGCCGAAGGGCTGGGGTGCCCGGTGGCGGGCGATCCGGTCTATGGCCGGGAGGCCGGGCGGAGCGGGCGGCATGGCATGTTGCTCCACGCCATCGGGCTGATGGTGCCGCGTGACAACAAGCCGGCGATCGACGTCACCGCACCGTGGCCGAGGAGCTTCGTCGCGGCGGGGTTCGACGAGGCGTAGGTGCCGCGCATTCCGATCACCCGGTCGATTGCGATCGACAGCGGCGAGCTGGTCGAGAGTTTCACCCGTGCGTCGGGACCGGGTGGGCAGCATGTGAACACGACCGACAGCGCGGTGCTGCTGCGCTTCGACGTGGTGGCGTCGCCGGGTTTGCCGGAGGCGGTGAAGCATCGGCTGGCGGTGCTGGCCGGATCGCGCCTGACCAAGGAGGGCGTGCTGACGCTGCGCGCCGATGCGTCGCGGTCGCAGGAGATGAACCGGCGGGAGGTGCGCGAGCGGCTGTTCGAGCTGATCCGCGAAGCGACGATCGTGCCGAAGAAGCGCCGTGCGACCAAGCCGACCAAGGCGTCGCAGGTACGCCGGGTCGATGCGAAAAAGGGCCGGTCGCAAGTGAAGGCCGGGCGGGGCCGCGTGAAGCTGGACTGAAATCCTCTTCGGCACGGGCAGGGGGCCAGCGTAGCTGGTGGACGGGGTTGTCCGCAAACGGCACCGTTCCGTTGCGCGGCGCTCCCCCTCCACCATCCTGCGGATGGTCCCCCTCCCTGCGAGCGGGGAGGATTGTGCGGGGCGGCTACGGCGCTACATAGCCAGCCATGTACCAGTTCGATATTGCCACCGGCGCCAAGGGCGACCTGTACCGTGACCTGCTTGCCGCGCTCGACGCGCTGACCGCCGACGAGAGCGACGCGATCGCCAACATGGCGAACGCCTCGGCGCTGCTGATGCAATATCTGCCCGACCTGAACTGGGCCGGTTTCTATCGCCTGGTCGAGGACGAGCTGGTCCTGGGGCCGTTTCAGGGCAAGGCGGCGTGCATCCGTATCGCGCTGGGGCGGGGCGTGTGCGGTACGGCGGCACAGACGCGCACGACGCAGCTGGTCGCCGACGTCCATGCCTTTCCCGGCCATATCGCCTGCGATGCCGACAGCCGCAGCGAGCTGGTCGTGCCGATGGTGGTCGGCGACCGGCTGATCGGTGTGCTGGACCTCGACAGCCCGGTGGCCGGCCGGTTCGATGCTGAGGACCAGGCGGGCTGCGAGGCGCTGGTCGCGTTGCTCGCTCCACGGATCGGCTGATCTGCCCCGCCACGGGACGGTCGGGCCGGCAATCGCCGGATTGGCCGGGAACCGGGGTGCGTGGTAAGGTTTGGGCAACCATATGCGCGCGGATGTGCGCCGCGCCTCAGGGAGCCTGCCCGACGATGCGAACGCCGACCCTTGCCGCCATCGCGGCGATCCTTGCCTCCACCGGCGCCGCACAGGCGCAGCCGCGCGTCGGCCAGTCGCCGGAAGCGCGCCATGGCCGCCCGGCAATCTACCCCGGTCAGCCGCGCGTGAACCTGCCCGGCCCCCGTTGGGGCGGAAAGGTGCGCGGGCGCTGGTATGGCGGCTATTATGCGCCGGGCGGCTGGGCGGCGTATCGGATGCCGGTGCGCGGTTGGGTCATGCCGCGCTATTGGGTGGCGCCAAGCTTCTTCATTCAGGATTGGCCGGCCTATGGCCTGAACCGGCCGCAGCCGGGCTATGGCTGGTACCGCTATTATGACGACGCGGTGCTGGCGGATCGCGACGGCCGGGTGCTGGAATATCGGCAGGGTATCGACTGGGATGCACGCGACGATGGCCGGTACGTTCGCGACGACCGGGCCTATGACCGCTATGTCGCCGAGGACGACCGCCTGCCACCGCCGCCGCCGCCGGTCGCGCGGCGGGACGATGGCGTCGGGGGTGCGGTGATCGGTGGCGTCGTCGGTGGCGTTGCGGGCAACGTCGTCGCCGGGCGGGGCAACCGGCTGGGCGGGACGTTGATCGGGGCGGGGGTCGGCGCGCTCGCCGGGACCGCGATCGATCGGGCGGAGGATCGCCGTGCGCCGCCACCGCCTCCGCCGCCTGTACGTCAGGGTTATGGCGCCGATTATCCGCTGCCCGGTGAAGGCGTGCCGATCGCGCCGGACGATGGCTATTATGACGAGGCGCCCGGAGTCGTGTTCGGTCCGATGCGCGAACAGGTGCAGCCGATCGGCCCGCGTCCGCATTCCCGGGGCGGCTATGTCGAACGACATGTCGGTGCGCCGCCGGTTGCGCGCAGCTACACCACGACCACCACGACCGAGGGACCGGGCGGCTATATCGCCAATGGCTATTATTATCCGCCGCGCACGGTGACGACGATCACGGTGCAGAATGCGCCGGTGACGACGACCACGACCGAGGAAGTCGTCACCTATGAAACGCACCGCCCCGCGGCGCGGCGGGTGCATCGGTCGAAACTGCTGCGGCGGTAGGGATCAGCGCGGGGCGCGGCCGGCGAAGGTTGGTACGCTCTCCGCGCCCGATGCCGACAGGGCGGACACGGCGACGAAATGGTCGTCAACGATCACTCCTTGCAGCACCGCCTCCGCGCCGGTCACGTCGCGGCTGTTCGTCCAGGCCTGTGCATCGTTGCGCCGCCAGCGGACGCGATAGCCCGCCGCATTCGCCAGCGGTTGCCAGCGGACGGTGGTGTCGGTCGCCAGCGCACCCTCGATCGAGGCGTTCGCCGGCGCGGCAGGGGCCGCTGCCAATCGGGCGATGGTCGCGGCATTGATCGCCGTCACCTTGGCCAGATAGGCGAAGTCCATCCGGTCGATCGTGTCGCCATAGATCCGCTTGCCCTCTTGGCGGAGATCTTGGTGCTGGGCATCGTAATTCTCCACGCCGACCGAAAAACGGATCGCGGGATAGCCGAGTTTCAGGAACGGTTCGTGGTCGCCACCCCGCCCGAACCGGTCCGGCCGCCGGTCGAGAAACACGTCCAGCCCGCCGGGAATGCCGCTTGCCACCGCATCGACCGTTTTCGCCAGCGAACGCGACGGGCCGTCATCCTCGCCGCCGGCCGCGCGCCGGGCGATTTGCTGCTCCAGCGATTCGGAGGCGCGGATTCCTTCGGAAAAGACGCGGACCCGGTCAGCGACCTTGCGCCCGTCCTGTCCGTTGGTGTTGCCGACGATGTCGTTGTTGAGGACGGCGGTGACGACCCAGCCGCGCTCCTTCGCCGTATCGGCCAGGAGTTGTGCGCCCCACAGCCCCTGTTCCTCTCCCGACAGCGCTGCGTACACGATCGTCGCGTCGAATTTCTCCTTCGACAGGATGCGCGCGGTTTCCAGCACCAGCGCGACGCCCGAGGCGTCGTCATTGGCCCCCGGAGCATCGCTTTTGGCGTCCATCACGTCGCTGACCCGGCTGTCGATATGCCCCATCACGATCACGACGCGCTTCGGATCGCGGCCCTGCTGGAAGCCCAGCACATCGACGACATTGACGCCCGCCGGCGCGCGCGGGCCGGTAAAGCCGCGCGCGATGTTCGCGACGGTGATGCAGTTGCCGCAGTTCGAACCGATTCGGGTCAGTTCGCCCGCGAACCAGCGGCGCGCGGCCCCGATCCCGCGCGTCGGGTGATCGGGATCGGAGGCGGTGTGGCGCGTGCCGAACCCGACCAGGGTCGCGACATCGGCACGCAGCCGATCGGGGCGGGGGGTGTCTCGCGCGCCGGCGGCGGTGGCGAGGACAAGGGCGGGCAGGAGCAGGATCGTGTGCATTTTCGGGAGGATGCCGCGTTCGGCAGGGTCGCTCAACCCGTTTCACGCGATACCCATCGTGGCTTAAAACCTACCCAACAGGTGGGGTTGATGCATAAATAGAATGTTTGGTTTCGTTTTTTGCAATTGCTAAAGGATCGGTTGCGATGCACAACGACTGTGCCTTTCAGGCATCCTCTCCTAAAACTTTTCAAGGGTCGGTTCGCCGGCCCTTTTTTTTGTGCCCGGCTCGCGCTAACGGACCTCCACCAGCGCTGCGCTGAATTATAAGAGAGGATGTGCCGGACGCCCGGCGAACAGCAGCAGCCCGCGGGGGATCGAGCGCGAATCGCTGCTCTCCCCCGCACGGTATTTCCCATTACTGCCCTGGAGCCGTTCGGATGAACGGCGGCTGACCGCGCGAATCAGCTCAGGCGGTCGATCCCGGCCCGGTCGAGGCTGCCCGGGATAATCATCAACGGCACGGGCAGCGCGCCGGCGTCGGTTCCGGCGAAATGCGTGACCAGCGGCCCGGGCGATCCGGTGGCGGCGGCGCCTAGCACCAGTGCGGCGATGTCCGGGTTGGCGGCGATCATGTCGCGGACGATTCGCGGCCCGTCCCCGATCTTTACCGTCAGATGCGGTTGCAGTCCCGATTCGGCGATCAGCGTACCCGCCGCCGCCTGTACCAGTGCCTCGGCGCGTTCCTTGGCTTCTTCCTCGATCGTGGCCTGCACCCCGCCCCAGGGTGCGAACTCCTGCGGCTCGACCAGTGCCAGCACCTCAACGCCGCCATTGGTCTTTACCGCACGGCGCGCGGCGAAGCGCAGCGCGACCGCGCTTTCCGGACTTTCGTCGACGACCACCAGATATGTCCGCATCGCATCTTCCCCTGACGCTACGGTCATGCGCCGGTTCGTGCCGGTCACGCAAGATCGTGCCGGGGCTTGACCGGGAGCCGTCCGGCGGCGAAGAGGCGCGACGAGCCTGAGAGGACCACTCTGCCCCATGCCGATCGAGATCAAGATGCCCGCCCTGTCCCCCACCATGGAAGAGGGGACGCTGGCCAAATGGCTGGTGAAAGAAGGTGATACCGTCAAGTCCGGCGACATCATGGCGGAAATCGAAACCGACAAGGCGACGATGGAATTCGAAGCCGTCGACGAAGGCACGATCGGCAAGGTGCTGGTTGCCGAAGGCACCGACAATGTGAAAGTCGGCGCGGTCATCGCGATCCTGCTGGAAGAGGGCGAGGATGCGTCCGCGATCGGCAGCGCGCCGGCGAAGGCCGCTGCCCCGAAGGAAGAGGCGCCCAAGGTAGAGGCCGCTGCGCCTGCACCCGAAGCGAAGCCAGCGCCTGCCGCAGCCGCCGCACCGAGCCACGGCAGCCGCGTAAAGGCCAGCCCGCTGGCCCGCCGCATCGCCGCCGACAAGGGCCTCGACCTGTCGGGAATCGCCGGCAGCGGCCCGAACGGCCGCATCGTCAAGGCGGACGTGGAGAGCGCCAAGCCGGGTCAGGCCAGCGCGCCGAAGGCGGAAGCCGCGGCACCCGCGCCGACCGCCACTGCATCGGCCCCGGCAGCCGAGGCGCCCAAGCCCGCCGCCGTGTGGTTCGACGATTCGATCCCGCACACGGTCGAAAAGCTGTCGAACATCCGCAAGACGATCGCGCGTCGCCTGACCGAATCCAAGCAGCAGGTGCCGCACATCTATCTGACGGTCGACATCCGTCTGGACGCGCTGCTCAAGCTGCGTGGTGACCTGAACAAGTCGCTCGACGCGCGCGGCGTGAAGCTGTCGGTCAACGACCTGCTCATCAAGGCGCTGGGCGTTGCCCTCGAAAACAGCCCGAAGTGCAACGTCACCTTCCTCGGCAACGAAATGGTGCAGTACAGCCGCGCCGACGTGTCGGTGGCAGTGTCGACGCCGACCGGTCTCATCACCCCGATCATCCGCGACGCCGCCAACAAGGGCGTGGCGAAGATCAGTAGCGAGATGAAGGACCTGGCCGGTCGCGCCAAGGAGAACAAGCTGAAGCCCGAGGAATATCAGGGCGGTACCGCATCGCTCAGCAACATGGGCATGTTCGGCATCAAGCAGTTCGAAGCGGTCATCAACCCGCCGCAGGGCATGATCCTGGCGGTCGGTGCCGGTGAGAAGCGCCCGTACATCGTCGACGACGCGCTGGGCGTGGCGACGGTGATGACGGCGACCGGCAGCTTCGACCATCGCGCCATCGACGGGGCGGACGGTGCGGAAATGCTGAAGCTGTTCAAGGCGCTGGTGGAGTCGCCGCTCGGCCTGATCGCGTAAATGCGCGCCCGGCTGCTGACCGAGATCGTGCATGTCGTCGCGGGGATCGCGGCGGCATGGGCGATCGGTTCGCTGTCGGCCTGGTCCTATCCGCTGGGGCGGCACGACATCTGGCGGGTGACATGGGTGGCCATGGCCGTGGTGCTGGTGCTGGGCGTCCGGCAGGTGCAGCGCGCCATGGCCGAGGAACGCGCAAAGGGGGCGTCGCATGATCGTTGAGAATTCCACGATGCCGCCGAGCGACCAGCCCGCGCTGCGCGTGACGGCGATGCCGGCCGATACCAATCCCTATGGCGACATCTTCGGCGGATGGATCATGTCGCAGATGGACATGGCAGCCGGTCTGGTCGCCGCGCGCCATGCCAAGGGGCGGGCGGTCACGATCGCCGTCGACGCCATGCAGTTCCACGCCCCCGTGGCGGTCGGTGACGAATTGTCGGTCTATGCCGATCTCATCAAGGTCGGG
>CAJYRU010000064.1 GCA_913777295.1 uncultured Sphingomonas sp.
TTGCCCCACATAGGCGAGTAACACACCAACCGGGGATGACATGGCCGATCCATATGCGACGCTGGGCGTGGCGCGCGGCGCCAGCGAGGCGGACATCAAGAAGGCGTATCGCAAGCTCGCCAAGGAACTGCACCCCGACCGCAACCGCGACAATCCCAAGGCCGCCGAACGTTTCGGGCAGGTGACGGGCGCGTACGACCTGCTGACCGACAAGGACAAGCGCGCGCGCTTCGACCGGGGCGAGATCGATGGCGACGGCAACCCGACCGCGCCGTTCGGGTTCGGCGGCGGCGGGCGCGGGCAGCCCGGCGGGGGTTTCCGCTCCGACGGGTTCGACATGGGCGGCATGGGCGGGGCCGGCGGGCCGGATGTGAACGACATCTTCGAAGGACTGTTCGGAGGGCGCAACCGCGGCGCGGGTGCCGGCGGCGGGTTCGCGGGCGGCTTCGGACGGCGCCAGCCACCAGCCAAGGGCGGCAACGTCGCCTATGCGTTGCGCGTGCCGTTCGTCGATGCCGCGACCCGCGCGCCGCAGCGCGTGACGCTGGCCGGCGGCAGCACGATCGACCTGAAGCTGCCCGCCGGGGTGGAGACCGGCACGCAGATGCGGCTGGCGGGCAAGGGCGACGACGGCCCGGGCGGCGCGGGCGACGCGATCGTGACGATCGAGGTGCAGCCGCACCGGTTCTTCACGCGCGACGGCGACGACGTGCGCCTGAACCTGCCGATCACGCTGAAGGAGGCGGTGGAAGGCGGAAAGGTGAAATGCCCCACCGTCGAAAACCCGGTGATGGTGGCGGTGCCGCCGGGTGCAACATCCGGCAAGACATTGCGTTTGAAGGGAAAAGGCTTTCACCGCAAGAACGGCGAGCGCGGCGACCAATTGGTGACGCTGGTGGTCGACGTGCCGGCGGAGGATGCCGCGCTGAAAAGCTTCGTCGCCGGCTGGGACGGCGGCGGGAACCCGCGTGCGTCGATGGGCGTCTGATGACGCGTGACGGACACGCCCCTTTCGCTGACGCCTGAGGATCGCGGTCGCCACCACGGGGCGGCACGACGACGACTGGACCGACAACTCGCGCATGGGCGGCCCGCCGCTTATGCGGGCGAGGTGTTGAAACGTGCCGCGATCGGCGTGTGGACCGACGGGTTCATCCACGCCGGCAACCTGGCCTATCTGGCGCTGATGACGGTGTTTCCGTTCTTCATCGTCGCGGCGGCGGTGGCGTCGGTGTTCGGGCAGAGCGACGAGGTGCAGCATGGCCTCGCGAGCTTCCTGTCGGTCCTGCCGCGCGACGTGGGCGAGGTGTTGCGCGTGCCGATCGGCAACGTGTTGCAGGCGCGCACCGGCCCGCTCCTGTGGTTCGGCGCGCTGGTGGGCCTGTGGACGGTCGGCAGCTTCGCCGAGACGATCCGCGACATCTTCCGCCGCGCCTATGGCACGCGCTCCACCCAGTCGCTGTGGCGTGCGCGGCTGGGGCTGAGCCTGGCGATCGTTGCCTCGGTGGTGATCGCGTTGCTGGCGTTCCTGGTACAGGGCATCCTGATCGCGGCGGAGCAGTTCATCTATCGCCTGCTGCCCGTGGCGCAGGACGTGGCGGAATGGCTGAACATCGCGCGGCTGATCCCCGCCGCGATCATGTTCGGCGCGCTCTACATGCTGTTCTATTCGGTGACGCCGGGCCGATACCGGCGCAGCGATGCGCGCAAATGGCCTGGCGCGTTGTTCACCACCCTCTGGTGGGTGGGGATGACCGCGGGGTTGCCCTGGGCGCTGTCGCAGCTCGGCGGATACGACCTGACCTATGGCAGCCTGGCGGGTGTGGTCGTGATGCTGCTGTTCTTCTATCTGATCGGATTGGGGCTGGTGTTCGGCGCCCATCTGAACGCGGCACTGGCGGAGCCGCCCGAAGCGGTTGTAGAGGGGGCCGGACAGGGTGAATCATAAAGCAGGTACACGCGTGAACGGATTGATGGCGGGCAAGCGCGGGCTCATCATGGGATTGGCCAACGACAAGTCGCTGGCCTGGGGCATCGCCAAGAAGCTGAGCGAGGCGGGCGCGGAGCTGGCCTTCTCCTATCAGGGCGCGGCGATGGAGAAGCGGGTGCGCCCGCTGGCCGAGCAACTGGGCGTGGCGCGGCTGTTCGACTGCGACGTGTCCGACATGGACGCGCTGGACGCGACGTTCGCGGCGCTGGCGCAGGAATGGCCGACGATCGATTTCGTGGTCCACGCCATCGGCTTTTCGGACAAGTCGCAGTTGCGCGGGCGCTATTACGACACGACGCTCGACAATTTCCTGATGACGATGAACATCTCCGCCTATTCGCTGGTCGCCGTGGCGCAGCGTGCGCGGGCGATGATGCCCGAGGGCGGATCGATCCTGACGCTCACCTATTACGGCGCGGAAAAGGTGATCCCGCATTACAACGTGATGGGTGTGGCGAAGGCGGCGCTGGAGACCAGCGTGAAGTATCTGGCGGTCGACCTCGGCCCCGACAACATCCGCATCAATGCGATCTCGGCCGGGCCGATCCAGACGCTGGCGGCGCGCGGCATCGGCGACTTCAACTATATCCTGAAGTGGAACGAGCTGAATTCGCCGCTGCGCCGCACCGTGACGATCGAGGATGTCGGCGGCGCCGGCCTCTACATGCTGTCCGACCTGGCGAGCGGCGTGACCGGCGAGATCCACCATGTCGACGCGGGCTATAACGTGATCGGCATGAAGGCCGAGGACGCGCCGGACATCGCGCTGGCGTAAGGCGCGGAGGCGGTGATGGTGGAGCTGTTGTCGGCGGCGCGAACCCCGGTG
>CAJYRU010000065.1 GCA_913777295.1 uncultured Sphingomonas sp.
CCTTGTTGGCCTGCTGGGTCCATTATGGACCGTTTGCGACGGGACAGTTACACAGGCGCAAATTGGCGGCGATCATACGACATCCGCGACTGCGCCGCTGCGCTGCTGATGACAACGGGGGACGCAGCGGACACGGCGCGGTAAGACACAATCCTGCCGGTGGTGGAGGCGGGTGCCGCCAAGGCGATCGCGCTGGTGGAGACCCGGCGGACCAGGAACAAGCGCTGATCTCGATTGCTGTCGCGCCGTAGCGTCGCAGACGCCGGATCGACGCTGTATCTCCACACCGCCTGCACTCCATTTAGAGCAAGAGGCAAGCGACTGTCGTATCGGCGTTCGTAACGCCGCTCATCCAATTTGCGGAAGGGCATGATGCTGATTTTGTATTTTCTGCTCACGGTCGCGGCGTCGACGACCATCGCCCTGATCGAGTCGCGCCTGTTTCCGCATTTCGAAAAGCGGACGATCTATCTCGTCGCCTTTCTCCTGCCGTCCGCGACGATGTTCCTCGTCGGAATCGCCATCATGATATATTTTCTCAACACGCCGCCGGATTTGTCGCATGGTGGGGACGGGCCGGCATTCTTCGGCCTCTTGGCGATCATGATCCTATGTCCGTTGGCGCTCCTCGTCCCGGGAGCTTTATCTACGATGATAGTAACGGCCATTCTCTCGCGCGTCTGCAAGCCGCAGGGGCGTCCGGACCCGATCTACGATGGCGACAGCTGATTGCCGCCTGTCCTACACACCTCGTTTCTGCTACACCCTCCCCCTGACCCGCCCGTCCCCCGCCCCGCCACCTTCGGCCGGGAGCTGCGGACACTTAGTTTCCGACGATTACGTACCGTCCACTTCGTCCACTTCCGCGGGCCCTCGCGCCCCGGAACGGCGATTCGCGGCAACCCTGCCGCGCCCCCGCCGCGCCTTGCCAAAAGCCCGCATTTCCCCTATGGCGCGCCGGTCCGGCGAGCTGGTGTTCGGCGGGGGACGGCGCGACCGCTTGGCGGACCGCGCCCTTTTCGCATTCAGCGCATCGCATTCCTCCCGCTGCACGCCCGCCCGATGGATGCCGCGACCGGCATGGGGTCGCCGCGGCGTTTTCAGCCAAGACCAGCGGACCCAACCGCTTGGCCGGAAACAGAATAACTCGAGGACACTCTAACCCTATGGCTACCCAGCCCCAACCCACCCGCGACGATTTCGCCGCGATGCTCGATGACATGTTCGGCGGTGCCGACAGCTTCGAGGGCCGTGTCGTTCACGGCACCGTCACCGCGATCGAAAACGACATGGCCGTCATCGACGTCGGTCTGAAGTCGGAAGGCCGCGTGCCGCTGCGCGAATTCGCCGCGCCGGGCCAGAAGGCCGATCTGAAGGTCGGTGACGAAGTCGAAGTCTATGTCGACCGCGTCGAGAACATGCATGGCGAAGCGATGCTCAGCCGCGACCGCGCGCGCCGCGAAGCCGCTTGGGACAAGCTGGAGCTCGAATTCAGCAAGACCGCCCGCGTCGAGGGCGTGATCTTCGGCCGCGTCAAGGGCGGCTTCACCGTCGACCTGTCGGGCGCCGTCGCGTTCCTGCCGGGTTCGCAGGTCGATATCCGTCCGGTGCGTGACGTCACGCCGCTGATGGACATCCCGCAGCCGTTCCAGATCCTGAAGATGGACCGCAAGCGCGGCAACATCGTCGTGTCGCGTCGCGCCGTTCTGGAAGAAACCCGCGCCGAGCAGCGTTCGGGCCTGATCCAGAGCCTGGCGGAAGGCCAGATCATCGACGGCGTCGTCAAGAACATCACCGATTACGGTGCGTTCGTCGACCTGGGCGGCATCGACGGCCTGCTGCACGTCACCGACCTCAGCTACAAGCGCGTCAACCACCCGTCGGAAATGATCGCGATCGGCGACACCGTGAAGGTGCAGATCATCCGCATCAACAAGGACACGCAGCGCATCTCGCTCGGGATGAAGCAGCTCGAGAGCGATCCGTGGGATGGCGCGAGCGCGAAGTATCCGGTCGGCGCCAAGCTGTCGGGCCGCGTCACGAACATCACCGAATATGGTGCGTTCGTCGAGCTGGAGCCGGGCATCGAAGGCCTGGTCCACGTTTCGGAAATGTCCTGGACCAAGAAGAACGTCCATCCGGGCAAGATCGTCTCGACCTCGCAGGAAGTCGATGTCGTGGTGCTCGAGGTCGACGAGGACAAGCGTCGCATCAGCCTCGGCCTGAAGCAGGCGCAGAACAATCCGTGGGAAGCGTTCGCCGCCGCCCATCCGATCGGTTCGACCGTCGAGGGCGAAGTCAAGAACGCCACCGAGTTCGGCCTGTTCATCGGCCTGGACAACGACGTCGACGGCATGGTCCACATGTCGGACATCGCCTGGGGCGTGTCGGGTGAGGATGCCCTCAACCTGCACCGCAAGGGCGAGACCGTTCAGGCGATCGTTCTGGACATCGACGCCGAGAAGGAGCGCATCAGCCTCGGCATGAAGCAGCTCGAGCGCGGCGGCCCGGCGGCCGGCGGCATCGCGGCAGCGGGCGACCGTCTGAACAAGAACGCGATCGTCACCGTCACCGTCCTCGAAGTCCGCGATGCGGGCCTCGAAGTGCAGCAGGGCGACGATGGCGCGACCGGCTTCATCAAGCGCACCGATCTCGGCCGCGACCGTGACGAACAGCGTCCGGAGCGTTTCCAGGTCGGCCAGAAGTTCGACGCGATGGTCACCGGCTTCGATCGTTCGAAGAAGCCCACCTTCTCGATCAAGGCGATGCAGATCGCCGAAGAGAAGCAGGCGGTTGC
>CAJYRU010000066.1 GCA_913777295.1 uncultured Sphingomonas sp.
CGCGGCACGACGTGATCGAAGGTCAGGTCGTGGGTCGCGCCGCAATATTGGCAGCTGAACCGGTCGCGCAGGAACAGGTTGAAGCGGGTGAAGGCCGGAAATTCCGACGGCCGCACATATTGCTTGAGCGCGATGACCGAGGGCAGCTTGATGCGTGCGGTCGGGCTGCACACTTCGCGGTCATATTCGGCAACGATGTCGACCCGGTCGAGGAATACGGCCTTTACCGCCGTCTGCCATGGCCACACGCTGAGCGGATAATAGCTCAACGGGGTATAGTCCGCGTTGAGGACCAGCGCGGGGCAGCCATCGGGATGGCGGAGGCGATCGGGATGGTACATGAAGTCCCCCTCGCGTAAACGTCGTCGCCGATATGATCGGCAACCATGACGCGGCCATGACAGCACGGCGCGATACCCAAAGTCAAACCGCCGCGGTCGTCACCCGTTTCGCGCCCAGTCCGACAGGCGCGCTGCACATGGGCCACGCAGTGGCCGCGATCGCGGCGCATGACCGGGCGCGGGATGCCGGCGGGCGCTTCCTGCTCAGGATCGAGGACATCGATACGGGCCGCAGCCGGCCGGAACATGTCGCCGGGATCCTGGCCGACCTGCAATGGCTCGGCCTGCAATGGGATGGGGAGGTCGTGTTCCAGTCGCAGCGTATGCCGCTATATGCCGCTGCGCTCGACCGGCTGCGCGCTGAGGGGCTGGTCTATCCCTGTTTCTGCACCCGCGCCGATATAGCGCGCGAACTGGCGGCGAGTGCGTCGGCGCCGCACGGGGTGGACGGCGCGGTCTATCCCGGCACCTGCCGCGCGCTCCCGGCGGAGGTGGCGGCGGCGCGTCTGGGCGAGCCGCACGCGTGGCGGATCGACATGGCGCGGGCGGTGGCGCTGGCCGGGCCGCTCGCGTGGACCGACGAGCTGGCGGGAACGGTGTCCGCCGATCCGCTGGCGCAAGGTGATGTCGTGCTGGCGCGCAAGGATGCGGGGACCAGCTATCATCTGGCAGTGACCGTCGACGACGCCGCGCAGGGGGTGACCCATGTGATACGCGGCGTGGACCTGTTCGCCGCGACCCATGTCCACCGGCTGTTGCAGGCGCTGCTCGACCTGCCCGTCCCGGTGTGGCGCCACCATCCGTTGCTGCTGGGACCGGATGGACAGCGGCTGGCCAAGCGCAACGGGGCGCCGGCGCTGGCGGCGCTCCGCGAACAGGGAATCGACGGGCGGCGCCTTGCCGATGATCTGCGGGCCGGGCGGCACCCCATTGGCTTTGCGCTGGCAAAGGCTTAGCTTCACCCCATGAACACGTTTCTGGTCCTGTTGTTGATCGCGGCGATGATCGCGGTCGTCGTCGCGCTGATCCGCGGCATCGTGTCGTTCCTGGCACAGGGAAGCGCCGAGGTGCGCGGAGAAGGGCCGAGCGAAAACGCGCTGAAATCGAACAAGATGATGCAGGCACGCGTCCTGTTTCAGGCGATCGCGATCCTGATCGTCGTGCTGCTGCTGTTCCTGTCCGGCCGCACCTGAACCCGTCATGGTCAAGCTGACGAAAATCTACACCCGTACCGGCGACGGCGGGACCACCGGGCTGGTCGACGGATCGCGCGTGGCCAAGGACGCCGCCGTGATGCAGGCGATCGGCGATATGGACGAGGCCAATTCGGCGCTGGGCGTCGCCATCGCCGCGCTGGGCGGCCATCCCGACGCCGCAATGCTGCTGACCATCCAGAACGACCTGTTCGATCTGGGCGCGGACCTTGCCACACCGCCCGCCATTGGCGGTGCGTTGCGGATCGTGCCGGAACAGGTGACCGCACTGGAGAACGCGATCGACCGGGCGAATGCCGGCCTGTCGCCGCTGACCAGCTTCATCCTGCCCGGCGGATCGGCGGCTGCGGCGGCGCTGCACCTCGCCCGCGCCATCGTGCGGCGGGCGGAACGGTCGGCGGTCGCGGCGTCGCACGATGCGGCGCTGAACCCGCACCTGCTCGCCTATCTCAACCGGCTGTCAGATTTTCTGTTCGTTTTTGCGCGACTTGTGAACCAAAGCGCCGGTGGAGACGTTCTGTGGGTACCGGGCGGGGAGCGTCCGGCACCCTAGGGGAGCGACGATCATGCGAGCGACACCGGCCGACCGGTCCGACCACCCGCTCGCCCATCGCTATCACGCCGTCCGATCCCTGACCGACGCGCTGGCCGCGCCATTGTCCGATGCCGATGCCACGGTCCAGTCGATGGACGATGCGTCGCCGGCCAAATGGCATCTGGCGCATACCACCTGGTTCTTCGAAACCTTCGTGCTGCGCGACCATGTGTCAGGCTATGTGCTGCACGACGAACGCTTCCCGTTCCTGTTCAACAGCTATTACGAGGCCGAGGGCCGCCGTCATGCGCGCGGCCGGCGGGGAATGATTACCCGCCCCAGCCTCGACGAGGTGCGCGCCTATCGCGCGGCGGTCGATGCGGCGCTGCTCGCCGCGCTGCCGACCTTGTCGGATGCCGCGCAGGAACTGGTCGCGCTCGGCTGCAACCACGAAGAGCAGCATCAGGAATTGCTGCTGACCGATATCCTCCATCATTTCAGCGAGAACCCGCTGGAACCGGCGATGTTCGCGCCGGAGCCGAAGCGCCCGGTGGCGGTGCCGCCGCCGACCGGCTGGATCGAGCAAGGCGGTGGGATCGTGCAGGTCGGACACGGCGGCCAAGGCTTTGCGTTCGATTGCGAAGGGCCGCGCCATGACGTGCTGCTCCACCCGCACGCCATCGCCGATCGCACCGTCACCAATGGAGAATGGGCCGCCTTCATTGCCGATGGCGGCTATCGCGATGCGCGGCTGTGGCTGGCGGACGGCTGGGCATGGGTGCAGGCGAACGGCATCCATGCGCCGCTCTATTGGGAGCGGGACGGGGAGGCATGGACCCGCTTCGGCCTCGACGGGCGGCGCGCGATCGATCCGGCCGCGCCGGTAACGCATGTCAGCTTCTTCGAGGCGGATGCCTATGCCAGCTGGGCCGGCGCGCGCCTGCCGACCGAGTTCGAATGGGAAGCCGCGGCGGCCAGCCACGACCCGGCGGGCGGCAATCAGCTCGATCATGCCCACGCCGTCGAACCGCGCCCGTCCGCTGGCGGGCCGGCGTTCTTCGGTGACGTGTGGCAATGGACCGGCAGTGCGTACCGCCCCTATCCGGGCTTCCGCACCGCGGACGGCGCGGTCGGCGAATATAACGGCAAGTTCATGAGCGGACAGTTCGTGCTGCGTGGGAGTTCCTGCGCCACGCCGCGCGGCCACGCGCGCGCCTGCTACCGCAATTTCTTCTACCCCCACCAGCGCTGGCAATTCACCGGCGTCCGCCTTGCGAAGGATCTGTGATGCTGCTGAGCGACGATGTACCTATGGCGACACGTGCCGATCCTGCGTTTCGCGCCGATGTGCTGGCCGGGTTGTCGCTCCCGCAAAAGGCGATTCCGGCGCGCTGGTTCTATGACCGCAAGGGGTCGGAGCTGTTCGAGGACATCACCGCGCTGCCCGAATATTATCCGACCCGCGCCGAAACCGCGATCCTGAAGACGATCTGCCCCGAACTGGTCGGCGCGGTCGGCGAAGGGGTGGCGGTAGTCGAGTTCGGGTCGGGATCGTCGGTCAAGACGCCGATCCTGCTCAACTGCATCGAACCCGCCGCCTATGTCCCGATCGACATTTCGGGCGATTTCCTGCGATCGTCCTCTGCAACGCTGGCGGCGCAGTTCCCCGGCCTGCCGGTGCTGCCGGTCGAGGCGGATTTCATGCATCCGGTGCCGCTGCCCGCCGAAGTGGCGGACCTGCCCAAGCTCGGCTTCTTCCCGGGTTCGACCATCGGCAATATGGAGCCATTGGCGGCGGGCACGCTGCTGCGGGCAATGCGCGACTGGCTGGGCGAGGGGGCGATGCTGCTGATCGGCATCGACCGGGTGAAGGACGAGCAGACCCTGGTCGCCGCCTATGACGATGCGGCGGGGGTGACGGCAGCGTTCAACCTGAACCTGCTCGACCGGATCAACCGCGAACTGGCCGGGACGGTGCCGGTCGACGCCTTCGTCCATGAAGCGCGCTGGAACGACGATGCGGCACGGATCGAGATG
Source organism: uncultured Sphingomonas sp. (assembly GCA_913777295.1). Taxonomy (GTDB): domain Bacteria; phylum Pseudomonadota; class Alphaproteobacteria; order Sphingomonadales; family Sphingomonadaceae; genus Sphingomonas. Next base: position 4,128 of record CAJYRU010000066.1, read on the forward strand.
CATCTGCGCGCGACCCGCGACCTCGACTTCGCGGTCGACGGCCGTTCCTTCGCGATGCGCGCGGACGAGACGATCCACACCGAGAACAGCCATAAATATGGCGACCGCGATGCGCGCCTGCTATTGCGCAGCGGCGGGTGGACCCCGTTGCAGCAATGGTGCGGCGACGATGGCGCGTTCTGCGTGATCCTGGCCGAAGCGAAAAAGGTACCGATCGCCCCGTGATCCGATTTCTGCTGACGATCGCTGCCTTGGCAGCGGCGGTGCCCGCCATGGCCCGCGACCTGACAGTGATGAGCTTGAACATCCGCCTGCCCAGCGACGGCGATGGCGCCAATCGCTGGGAATTGCGCCGCGACCTGACGACCGCCACGATCCGGCGCGCGAACCCCGACGTGATCGGCACTCAGGAATTGTTCAAGCGTCAGGGTGACGATCTGGTCGCTCGCCTGCCGCATTATCGCTGGATTGGTGTCGGGCGCAGCGGTGCCGAACGCGCCGATGACGAACATGTGGGCGTCTTCTACCGGACCGACCGGCTGCAGGTGGAACGTTGGAGCAATTTCTGGTTGTCGGATACGCCGGAAGTGCCGGGCAGCATCACCTGGGGCCATCCGCTGCCGCGCATGGTGACTTGGGCGATCTTTCGGGAGCGTGACGGCAAGCGTTTCGCGCTGTTCAACACCCACCTGCCCTATCGCGAGGAGGATGAGGCGGCACGCGAAAAGGGCGCGGCATTGCTGGCGGCGCGCATCCCCGCGATCGCCGGCGACCTGCCGGTGGTGCTGACCGGCGATTTCAACACCGTGCCCGACAGCCCGACCCATCGCCGGCTGGCACAGGACATGGCCGATGCATGGACCGCGACGGCCAAGCGCAGCGGACCGGAGGCGACGTTTCACGGCTTTACCGGCAAGCCCGACCGGCGGATCGACTGGATCTTCACGAAGGGCTTTACGCCGCTGTCGGTGACGGTGATCGACACGCGCAGGGGCGAGGTATTTCCGTCCGACCATTATCCGGTCGTCGCGGTGCTTCGGCGCCGTTGACGGTGGCAAGGCCTAGCGGATCAGTCGGGCCGTCCACGTCCGGATGAAGTCGGCATTGCCGCGGCAATCGTCCATCTGCCGCTGCTCGATCAGGCGGAAGCGGGTGCCGTCCCACGCAAAGCGCTGTCGCACGCCGCAATCGCCCAGACCCCGGCCCAAAGCGTCTGTTGTCAGAATGCCGTCGGCGAACGCGGCGTTGAAGGCGAGCGGCGTCTCGCTGCCCGAATCGCCACCCGGTGCGATGTCGAACCGGGTGAGTTTCGCTGCGCCCTGCTCGACCACGTACAGTGCCGACAACAGATTATAGGCACCCAGCGAGCAGGGTACGATCGCCAGCGTCCGCCCACCGCCCAACGGCTTGGTGGTGACCGGCGGCAGGTCGTCGCCATCACATTCCGCCTCCTGTCGCATCCGCGTGACGAGCAGCGGATCGAGCAATGCCGATTCACCGCGGATGACCGGCGCGCGCACGACGGGCAGCGCGGGGGCAGGGCGGGTGTCGGGACCTGCCCCGTCGGCGACGAACGCACCGGTCGTTCCGGCCCGCCCCTGTTCGGCATCGATCCAGCGCAACGCGGCCGACGCGCCGTGCAGCGACAGCGTCGCCGCTCGCGCGCCGCCAGCGTCCGAAATCGTGAGCGCGCGCCCCTGTGCCATGCGCCGAGCCACGGCGGCGGCGGGCGGTCCGGTCAGTTCGACCGCGTCGTCCTGCGCCGTGCCGCCCCGCGCCACCGCTTCGCCGTCGATCGACAGGGTCAGCGGCAGCGACGGCAGGGTTACACCGCGCAGGCGTAGGAGGATTGCTCCGTCCGGTCCGGCGGCACGTTCGACCGAGAGCATCAGCGCAGGCGGATCGCCGTCCTCCGGTGCCAGCGATCCCATCTGGCACGTCGCCCCATTGTCGCAACCCGCCACCCAGTCGCCGAAACGGCGCAGCGTCGTCGGGTGCGGTGCCGTACCGGTGTCGCCGGGCGGAGTGGCACTGGCTTCGGGAGTGGGCGTGGCCATGTTCCCGCCCGGCGATGGCGACGATCCGTTGCAGGCGAACAGCGCCAGCGGCAAGGTGAGAGGCAGGATATGGCGCATTGGATGTGCGATACCGGCATGTACGCCCGATCGAAAGCCGCTATTGCCGCGTTCGAGCCGGGAAACGGCAGATTTCGAGAGGACGGATGATGAAGACGATTGGCGTGATCGGCGCAGGCCAGATGGGGGCGGGCATCGCGCAGGTGTCGGCGCAGGCAGGATATGCCGTGCTGTTGTCGGACACGTCGGTCGAACGCGCGCAGGCCGGCAAGGACGGCATCGCGAAGCAGCTCGCGCGCGCGGTGTCGAAGGAAAAGATCACGCAGGCCGATGCCGATGCCACGTTGGACCGGATCACGACCGTGGGCGACCTGTCGGCGATGGCGCCGTGCGACCTGGTGATCGAGGCGGCGACCGAACGGGAAGCGATCAAGCGGCAGATCTTCGAAACGGTCGGCAAGGTGCTGTCCGATACCGCGATCCTCGCCAGCAACACCTCGTCGATCCCCATCACGCGACTGGCGCAGGCCGCGCCCGATCCGGCGCGGTTCATGGGCGTGCATTTCTTCAATCCGGTCCCGGTGATGGGCCTGATCGAGCTGATCCGGGGCCTTGCCACGAGCGACGCGACCGTCGCGGCGGTCGAGGCGTTCGGGCAGAGCCTGAACAAGCGGATCGTCCATGCCAATGACGCGCCCGGCTTCATCGTCAACCGCGTGCTGATGCCGATGCTGAACGAGGCGTGCTTCGCGCTGGGCGAGGGCGTGGCGACGATCGCCGACATCGATGCCGCGTGCCAGCTGGGGCTGAACCATCCGATGGGGCCGTTCACGCTGGCCGACTTCATCGGGCTGGACACCTGTCTGGAGATTACCCGCGTCCTGTTCGAAGGGACCGGCGACCCCAAGTTCCGGCCCGCGCCGCTGCTGGTCAAATATGTCGAGGCCGGCTGGTACGGGCGCAAGGTCAAGCGGGGCTTCTACGATTATTCGGGCGCGGAGCCGGTACCGACCCGGTAAAGGACGCTTGACGTAAAGCAGACTTGTCATGTAAAGCGTCCTTCACAACTTGTGGAGGACGCCGACATGCCTGTGCCGCCAGAGGCGAAACGCTATACCATCCGCCTGCTGACCGTAATGACGCTGTACGGCGTCACGCTCGTCGCGGTGAACCTGTGGTTCCGTCATGCTCCGCCGAGCGGGCTGCTGGCCTATCTCGCGGCCGTGTTGCCCGCCTTGCCCATCGCGCTCGTTTTCGTGGTGATCGGGAAGTTCCTGATGGAAATGCGCGACGAATATATCCGGGCGCAGATGGTCCATGACCTGATGATCGTAACCGGAGCGACGTTGTCGATCACGACCGCGTGGGGATTTCTGGAGGGGTTCGGACTGATCGGACCAACCAAGCACTATTATGTCGCGACCCTGTGGTTCAGCCTGACCGGCGTTGCCGCCTGTATCCGCGGGCTGATGCGGCGGCGGGAGGCATGAACAACTATTTGAAGACCCTGCGCGCCGAGCGGGGCTGGTCGCAGCAGCATCTGGCCGAGCGGCTGGAGGTGTCGCGCCAGAGCGTCAATGCGATCGAAACGGGCCGCTACGACCCGTCGCTCCCGCTCGCCTTCCGCATCGCCGAATTGTTCGAGCTGGCGATCGAGGACGTCTTCGTCAGCCCGACCAAACCCTAGATGAACGTCGCGACGGTCGCGCGATAGATCGCCGGCAGGATGATCCCCTGCAGGATGCCGATCAGCACCAGCACCACGAACGGCGCGAAGTCGAGCGCGCCGAAATCGGGCAGGATGCGCCGGATCGGACGGTAGACCGGCTCGGTCACGGTCATCAGCCCGCGATAGAGCGAGCGGATGAAATCGTTATGGGTGTTGATGACGTTGAACGCGATCAGGATCGACAGGATCGCCTGGGCGACGATGATCCACCACAGGACGTTCAGCAGCACTTGGATAATATCGAGCAGGACGTTCAACGCATCAGCCTTTCGTGCAACAGGCAGCGACTATAGGGATGCTGCCGCCCCCGTCCAACCCTCAGGCGTGGACGAGCGTGCCCGCGCCCTGTTCGGTGAAGATTTCGAGCAACATCGCATGGGGCACGCGCCCGTCTAGGATGACTGCCGCGTCGACCCCCTGCGCCACCGCCGCCACGCATGTCTCTACCTTCGGGATCATGCCGCCGCTGATCGTGCCATCGGCCTTCAGCTCGGCAATGCGCGCCGCGTCGAGGTCGGTCAGCAGCTCGCCGGTCTTGTCCAGCACGCCCGCGACGTCGGTCAGCAGGAAGAAGCGCGAGGCGCCCATCGCCCCGGCGATCGATCCGGCCATGGTGTCGGCGTTGATGTTGTAGGTTTCGCCATCCGCGCCGAGCGCCACCGGGGCCACGACCGGAATGAAGCCGTCGCGCGCCAGGCTGTGCAGGATGGTCGGGTCGACCGCGACCGGCGTGCCGACAAAGCCCAGGTCGACATGGCGTTCGATCCCCTGCGCCCGGTCGGGTTCGCTGCGCCCGACCTTCTCGGCGGTGACGAGGCGCGCGTCCTTGCCCGAAATGCCGACCGCCTTGCCGCCCGCCGCCGCGATCCACGCGACGATTTCCTTGTTGATCTTGCCCGCCAGCACCATTTCCGCGACCTCGGCGGTCGCGGCATCGGTGACGCGCAGGCCGTCGACGAAGCGCGATTCGACGCCAAGGCGTTTCAGCATCGCGCCGATCTGCGGTCCGCCGCCATGGACGACGACCGGATTGATGCCGACCTGTTTGAGCAGCACGACGTCCTCGGCGAAGTCGCGCGCCAGTTCGGGATCGCCCATCGCGTGCCCGCCATATTTCACCACGAAGGTGCGACCGGCATAGCGTTGCAGATAGGGCAGCGCCTCGGTCAGCGTTTCCGCCTTGGCGAGCATCTTCGGATCGGGTGCGTTGGTCATGGGCGGCGCTTTAGCGGGGTGCGGACGGCATGGGTAGTATGCTGTTACGCACGCCGGTCCAGCCAGCGGCCGAGCGCGACGAAGGCATAGATCAGCGGCGGGACCAGGACGATCGACAACACCACCTTGGTCAGCATCTGTCCCACGACCAGCTGTCCGATCGGGAATACCCCGTAGAAGGCGACGGTGATGAAGATCAGCGTGTCGACGATCTGCGACGCCACGCTGGCGATCGCGGCGCGCAGCCACAACAGCTTGCCCTCACCGCGCTTCAGCCAGTCGAAGATCGTGACGTTCAGCGTCTGCGACACGCCATAGGCGATGATGCCCGCGCCCCAGATGCGCGGCGTCGCGCGCATCATCAGGTCGAACGCGGCCAGCCTGTCCGGCTCCATCGACGCGGATGCCGGCACCGCCAGCACGACCAGCAGCAGTAGGATCGACGTCACCAGCGGCACGAAGCCGAATTGGACCAGGCGGCCGGCCATGGCGCGGCCATGCAGTTCCGCGACGGCGCTCGACACCGCGACCAGCAGCAGGAAGGCGAAGATGCCCGCCTCCACCGCCAGCGGCCCGATCGCGACCTGTTTGTTGCCCAGCACGCCGGCGATACACACCATGCCGCCATAGAAGATCGACAGCAGGAACAGCGAACGGGGCACGTTGATCGTGCGTGTGAGCGAAGGCGGGGTCGTCATGGCCCTTGCTAGTCCCGAATTCGGCCGATGGCAAAAGCGTTTGTCGCCGCTGGCGTCGCGGGCGGCGGCATGGCATGTCACGACGGTTTGGGCCGTCCGGGACGGGCGGCGGGGCCAGGGTAGCACGCTTACATGACTCGTTTTCTGATCGGCATCGCCGGCATCGTCGTGATTCTGGGGATCGCCGTCGCATTGTCGACCAACCGCCGCGCCATCCGGTTGCGCGTGGTCGGCGCGGCGTTCGCATTGCAGGTCGGGATCGCGATCCTCGTGCTATATACGCCGTGGGGCAAGGGCGTGCTAGGCTTCCTGTCGAGCGGTGTCGCGAACCTGCTGGCCTATGCCAATGCCGGCACCTCGTTCCTGTTCGGGCCGCTCGCCCGGCCGGAGATCGGCGGGCAGAGCTTTGCCATCGCCGCGCTGCCGGTCATCATCTTCTTCGCATCGCTGGTGTCGATCCTCTATTATCTGGGGATCATGCAGCTGGTCGTGCGCTGGATCGGCGGCGGCATCGAAAAGGTGATCGGCGTCAGCAAGGTCGAATCGCTGTGCGCGGCCGCCAACATCTTCGTCGGGCAGAGCGAATCGCCGCTCGTCATCCGTCCCTATCTGGCGGGCCTGACCCCGGCACAGCTGTTCACGGTGATGACCAGCGGCATGGCGGGCGTGGCCGGCACCATCCTCGCCGCCTATGCCTCGATGGGCATCCGCATCGATTTCCTGCTGGCGGCCAGCTTCATGGCGGCGCCGGGCGGCATCCTGATGGCCAAGATCATCATGCCCGATACGCCCGAGCCGCCGGCGGGCGAACTGCCGCTGGGCGACGACCGCGAAGCCGAGGCGATCGCGCTGGCCGAGGCGACGCATGACGAGGAACGCCCGGCCAACATCATCATGGCGGCGGCGCAGGGCGCGCAGACCGGCGTGAAGCTGGCGGTGGCGGTCGGCGCGATGGTGCTGGCCTTCGTCGCGCTGGTGGCGCTTGCCAACGGGCTGCTCGGCGGGATCGGCAACTGGTTCGGGGTCGCCGATCTCAGCTTCCAGCGGCTGCTGGGCTATGTCTTTGCGCCCGTCATGTACCTTTTGAACGTGCCGTGGAACGAGGCGGGGATCGCCGGCGGGCTGTTCGGGCAGAAGGTCGTGCTGAACGAGTTCGTCGCCTATATCTCGCTCGGCGAGGCAGGGGCGCAGCTGTCGGCGCGGACGATCGCGATCATCACCTTCGCGTTGTGCGGTTTCGCCAATTTCTCGTCGATCGCGATCCAGATGGCGGTGACCGGCAGCCTGGCACCGAACCAGCGGCCGATGATCGCGAAACTGGGCATCCGCGCGCTGGTCGCCGGCAGTCTCGCGAACCTCATGTCGGCGGCGCTGGCCGGGCTGCTGCTCAGCTGAAATCCCGGCCCCGGCCCCGCGGCATAAACATCTTGTTTACGGCGTCGGCGATACATTGCCCGATGACGCCGGACGCGGCGGGTTTTCGAAGGACGGGGGCGGCAGGAATGAACGACGGATTGATCGATCAACGCGTGCTTGCCGCAGCGCGCGTTGAACTGGGCGGGAATTTCGTCCGCATTCTCGGTTATTTCAAGGAAGATGGCATCAAGTCGGTGCGGGCGATCGAAGCGGCGATGCGCGAACAGAACGCCGCGACAATGGTGCTGCCCGCGCACACGCTGAAGGGCGAATCGCGCCAGTTCGGGGCGGAAGCGCTGGCGGACCTGGCCGAAGGGATCGAGGTGATCGCCCGCAAATGCGTCGAAACCCGCGATGTGCCGACCGAGGCGCTGGAACATGTCGCCCGGCTGCGTCCGACCTTCGAAGGCACGCTGGCGATGCTCGATCGCGAAACCAATCCGCTGGCCGTCCGTCGCCCGACCGGTTTCGGCAAGCGTCCCGTCGCGCTGTAGGACCGGTTGCGACCGACCGCACGGGGGCGGCCGGTCACGATCGGGATCAGCCGTGCTTATCCAGTTCGGCGACCGAATTGAGCTGGACGTAGTTCTGGATGCCCATCCGCTCGATCATCTCGAACTGGGTTTCGAGCGTATCGACATGCTCTTCCTCGTTCGACAGGATCTCGGCGAACAGGTCGCGGCTGACGAAGTCGCGGATGCTCTCGCAATAGGCGACGGCTTCGCGCAGCTGGGCCACGGCCTCGACCTCGATCGCCAGATCGGCCTTCAGCACTTCCTCGACCGTCTCACCGACGCGCAGGCGACCGAGCAGCTGGAAATTGGGCAGGCCGTCGAGGAACAGGATGCGCTCCGCCAGGCGGTCGGCGTGCTTCATCTCGTCGATCGATTCGTGACGCTCGAACTGGGCCAGCTTGTACACGCCCCAATGGTCGAGCAGGCGGTAGTGCAACCAATACTGGTTGACCGCCGTCAGCTCGTTCTTCAGCGCTTCGTTAAGAAATTCGATGACCTTGGCGTCGCCCTTCACGTCGTTCGTCCTTATCGTGGTGATGGACGGCTCTTACCCGTAATGGCGCCGTAACGACAGCAACAAAATGGCGGATTTCTGCCGATTTCTACGCTGCGAACGCTACGCAGCCGCGCGCTCCGCATCGATAATAGCTCGCGCGAACGGGACGCATTGGCCGCATTTCGCCTGACATCCCAATGCCCTGTACGCCTGGCAGGCGCTGCTGGCGCCGCCGCGTGCGGCCTCGCGGACATCGCGCTCCCGAATGGCATTACAGACGCATACGACCATGGATTCGCCCTCGCTCTGACGATGCGAGGTATAATGGTAGTGAAAGTCGTTCGCAAGAAGTCTTGCGTATCATTCGCATCAACT
>CAJYRU010000067.1 GCA_913777295.1 uncultured Sphingomonas sp.
CGATGGGCACCTGCTGCCGATCTACATGGCGATCGCATCGCTTGCGAACCTGCCCGCGCTGATCGCGCGGAAGAACCGGCATGGCTGACCTGCCCCCCATCGCCGAGGTCGAGGCGGGCGATGCCGCTACGCTCGACCGGCTGCTGCGCGAGGCGACGGCGCCGTTCGTAGTGCGCGGGCTGGTGTCCGACTGGCCGCTGGTGCAGGCGGCGCAGCAGTCGTCGCAGGCGGCGCGCGACTATCTGGTCCGGCATCACCGCGACATCCCCTTCACCGTATCGGTCGGTCAGCCGGGAAGCGGCGGGCGGCTGTTCTATGACGATGCGATGGCGATGAATTTCGCCACCGTCCGCGCGAAGCTGCCCGATGTTCTGGGGGAAATGGCGCGGGTGGAACAGGCCGACGATCCCCGCCCGATCTACCTCGCGTCGATCGACATGCGCGGTTTTTTCGAGGGGCTGGACGAGGCGAACCGTGTCGACCTCGGCACCCGCGAACCGCTGGCCAGCATCTGGATCGGCACGCGCACCCGCATCGCCGCGCATAACGACCTGCCCGCGAACCTCGCCTGCGTGGCGGCGGGGCGGCGGCGCTTCACGCTGTTCCCGCCCGATCAGTTCGCCAACCTGCATCTGGGGCCGCTCGACAACACGCCGGCCGGACGCGCTGTGTCGATGGTCGATTTCAACGCGCCGGACGCCAAGCGCCATCCGCGCTTTGCCGAGGCTCTGGCCCATGCGCAGGTCGCCGAACTTGGCCCTGGTGACGCGATCCACATACCCTCGCTATGGTGGCATCATGTCGAGGGGCTTGAGGCGTTCAACATCCTGGTCAATTACTGGTGGCGCGACCAGCCGCGCTGGCTGGGCCAGCCGCAGGACGCGCTGCATCATGCGATCCTCGCCATTCGCGACCTGCCCGACGATCAGAAGGCGCATTGGCGCGCGGTATTCGACCATTATGTCTTTACCAATGACGATGCGGTGACCGCCCATATCCCGGAGGGCGGGCGCGGCGTGCTGGACCCGCTGACCGCCGATAGCGCCGGGCGGCTGCGTAACTTCCTGCTGCGGCAGCTGGCGAAATGAGGGTTACCCGCGTCGTGATCGCCGGCGGCGGCACCGCCGGATGGATGACCGCTGCCGCCATCGCCCGGACGATGGGCCATATGGTCGAGGTGACCTTGGTCGAATCCGAAGCAATCGGCACGGTTGGGGTGGGGGAATCGACCATCCCGCCGCTCGTCACCTACAACCGGCTGCTCGGCATCAACGAGGCTGAGTTCATGGCCGCGACCGCCGCAACCTTCAAGCTCGGCATCCTGTTCGACGGCTGGCATACCCCCGACAGCCGCTATTTCCATTCGTTCGGCACGACCGGGCGCGATCACTGGGCGGCGGGGTTTCAGCACTACTGGCTGAACGGCCGCACGCGCGGCCATGACCAGTCCTATGACGACTATTGCACCGAACTGGTCGCGGCGTTGCAGGGCAGGTTCGCGCATCTGCCAAACGATGCGACCAACTATGCCTATCAGCTCGATTCCGGCCGCTATGCACAATTCCTGCGCACGATGGCCGAGCGCGACGGCACAAAGCGGACCGAGGGGCGGATCGCCCGCGTCGAACTGAACGCGGAGACCGGCGATATCACCGCGCTGCTTCTCGACGGTGACCGGCGGGTGGAGGGCGACCTGTTCCTCGACTGCACCGGGTTTCGCGCGCTGTTGATCGAAGGGGCGCTCCATGCCGGCTATGACGACTGGACCCATTGGCTGCCATGCGACGCGGCGATCGCGGTGCAGACGGAGAGCGTCGGTCCGCCTTTGCCCTATACCCGCGCGATGGCGCATGATGCCGGCTGGCAGTGGCGCATCCCGCTGCAGCACCGGGTCGGCAACGGCATCGTCTATTGCAGCCGCTATCTGGAGCGTGACGCCGCGCTCGACCGGCTGCTCGGCAATGTCGAGGGGGCGGTCAGGACCGAGCCGAATTTCCTGCGCTTCACTACCGGCGCGCGGCGCAAGCAGTGGCATCGCAACTGCGTCGCCATTGGCCTGTCGGGCGGGTTCATGGAGCCGCTGGAATCGACCAGCATCCACCTGATCCAGCGTGCCGTCCTGCGGCTGATCCGGCTGTTTCCACAAGGGAGCGTGCAACCCGCCGATGTCGCCGAGTTCAACGACCAGCAACTGCAGGACATGGAGCAGATCCGCGACTTCCTGATCCTGCACTACAAGGTCACCGACCGTCGCGATTCCCCGTTCTGGCGGCAATGTGCCGCGATGGAGGTACCCGAAAGCCTGCAACAGAAAATCGACTTGTTCCGCCAGAGCGGACGGGTATTCCGCCGGAACGAGGAATTGTTCGGCGAGAATAGCTGGGTGCAGGTGATGATGGGGCAGGGGATCATACCGGAGGGGCATCATCCGATCGCGGGGAAGCTCAGCGACAGCGAACTCGACCGGCTGTTGTCGATGATCCGGCGGCAGGTCGGCTATACCGTCGCGACGATGCCGCCGCATGGCGATTATGTCGCGCGCTACTGTCCGGCGGATCGCCCCTGATGCCACGCCGTCGTCAGGCGGTGACGATCAAGCATGTCGCGGCCGATGCCGGCGTGTCGTTGCAGACGGTCAGCCGCGTCATCAACAACGAACCCAATGTCCGCCCCGAAATGGCGGAACGGGTGCGCGGGTCGATCAGTCGGCTGGGCTATGTCCCGCTGATCGCGGCGCAGCGCATGGGCGGATCGAAGTCGCGGCTGATCCTGTCGCTGAACGACCGCGACCGCACCATCGCCGGCTGGCAGAATCGCGAAGGCACCGACTGGGTCGATCAGATGCTGCTGGGCGGGATGCGGACCTGCGGGCGGCACGGCTATCGCCTGATCCTCGAACTGGTCGACACGCAGAGCGATCATATCGAGCGCGAACTGCTGGGCGCGATCGGTGCGCTGCGGCCCGATGGCATCATCCTGACCCCGCCGCATTCGCAGGATCCGGCCATCCTCGACCTGCGGGAACGGCAGGGGATCAGCATCGCGCGGATCGGGTCGCTGACGCCGGGGCCGGGATTCTCGCTGACCATGGGCGACGAGGACGCCGCGCGCCGCGCGACCGAGCATCTGATCGCGCTCGGCCATCGCCGGATCGGCTTCATCGC
>CAJYRU010000068.1 GCA_913777295.1 uncultured Sphingomonas sp.
TGATGATCGGGATGCGCGCCTTCATCAGCCAGCCGCCGCAGGGCTTCGCCGATCCGGCGACCGTGTTGCCGGTGCAGATTTTCCTGTGGTCCGATCAGGTCAGCCGTGGCTTCATCGAAAAGACCAGTGCCGCGATCCTCGTGCTGCTGGCGTTCCTCCTCGCGATGAACGCGCTCGCCATCTATCTCCGCAATCGCTTCGAGACCCGCTGGTAATGACCGACACCCAACTCAACAATGCACCGCCGAAACTGTCGGCGCGCGGCGTCGACGTGTTCTATGGCCAGAAACAGGCGATCAAGGACGTGTCGATCGACATCGACATGGAACATGTCACCGCCTTCATCGGCCCGTCGGGCTGCGGCAAGTCGACCTTCCTGCGCACGATGAACCGGATGAACGACACCGTGTCCTCGGCGCGAGTGACCGGCGACATTCGGCTGGATGGCGAGGACATCTATTCCCCCGCGATGGACGTGGTGCAGCTGCGCGCGCGGGTCGGCATGGTTTTCCAGAAGCCGAACCCCTTCCCCAAGTCGATCTATGAAAACGTCGCCTATGGCCCGCGCATCCATGGCCTCGCGGCGTCGAAGGCGGACATGGACGGGATCGTCGAACGCTCGCTGACCCGCGCGGGCCTGTGGAACGAGGTGAAGGACCGGCTGACCGACAGCGGCACCGCCTTGTCGGGCGGGCAGCAGCAGCGGCTGTGCATTGCGCGCGCCATCGCGGTCGATCCGGAAGTGATCCTGATGGACGAGCCGTGCAGCGCGCTCGACCCGATCGCGACGGCGAAGATCGAGGAACTGATCCACGAACTGCGCGGGCGCTACGCCATCGCCATCGTCACCCACAACATGCAGCAGGCCGCGCGCGTGTCGCAGCGTACCGCCTTCTTCCACCTCGGCACGTTGGTCGAATATGGCCGGACCTCGGACATCTTTACCAACCCCCGCCAGGAGCGCACAAAAGACTATATTACGGGCCGGTATGGCTGAGGGGAACGAGATGGCGACGGGCCACGAACACACCGTCAAGGCATTCGATCGCGATATCGGGCATTTGCGCGCGCTGATTTCGCAGATGGGCGGCCTTGCCGAACAGGCGATCAGCGACGCGATGCTGGCGCTGACCCGCAACGATCCGGCGCTGGCCAAGGAAGTCCGCGCCAAGGACAAGGCGATCGACGCGATCGAGGCGGAGGTCGAGAAGCTGACCGTCCGCGTCATTGCCCTTCGCGCGCCGATGGCCGACGATCTGCGCGAGGTGGTCGCCGCGCTGAAGATCGCCGCGGTGATCGAACGCATCGGCGACTACGCGAAGAACATCGCCAAGCGGGTCGCGTCGATCCATGGCGAAACCCATGATCCGCGCATCGAACCGCTCAGCATCCTGCCCGCCATGGCGCAGCTGGCGTCCGACATGGTGCATGACGTGCTGAACGCCTTTTCGGCGCGCGACGCGCAGGCGGCGGTCGAAATCTGCAAGCGCGACAATGCGCTCGACGATTATTACAACAGCATCTTTCGCGTGCTGGTGACCTATATGGTGGAAAATCCCAAGACGATCAGCCAGGTCGCGCACCTGCTGTTCGTTGCCAAGAACCTCGAACGCATCGGCGACCATGCGACCAACGTCGCCGAAATGGTCTATTTTGCCGCCACCGGTCAGACGATGGCGGAGCGTGAAACCCCGGATTTCGCAGGATAATCATGAGCAAGGCACGCATGTTGCTGTTGGAAGACGACGCGGCGCTGGCCGAACTGATCGCCTTCCATTTCCAGCGCGAGGATTTCGACGTCGTCCGCACCCATGAGGGCGAGGAAGCGCTGCTCCTCGCGCGGGAGGCGACGCCCGACATCGTCCTGCTCGACTGGATGGTCGAGGGGCTGTCGGGGATCGAGGTCTGCCGCCAGCTGCGCCGCCAGGCGGAGACGCAGAACGTGCCGATCATCATGCTGACCGCGCGCGGCGAGGAAGAGGATCGCGTTCGCGGGCTGGAAACCGGCGCCGACGATTATGTGACGAAGCCTTTCAGCCCACGCGAACTGGTCGCGCGCGTCAATGCCGTGCTGCGCCGCGTGCGTCCCGCGCTGGCGGGCGAGGCGCTGACCTATTCCGACATCGAGATGGACACGGTCGGCCACCGCGTCCGGCGCGGGGGCGAGGTCGTGCCGCTGGGGCCGACGGAATTCCGCCTTCTCAAACACTTCCTCGAACATCCCGGCTGGGTTTTCTCCCGCGAACGGCTGCTCGATGCAGTATGGGGCCATGATTCCGACATCGAATCACGGACCGTTGACGTACATATCCGTCGCCTGCGCAAGGCGATCAATGTCGGCGATCGCCCTGATATTATTCGGACAGTGCGCTCGGCAGGATACGCTCTGGACGCGACGGGCTGAAAACTCGGACGGAAACCTTTTCCTACTTGCTCGTTTGGTTCGCAGCCTCAACGATACAAGTCGAAAAGGAGTTTTCCGATGAAGACTGTCGCTTTCATGGCCGCCCTGCTGATGGGTAGCGCCGCCGTCGCACAGACCATGCCGACGACGACGCCGGCACCCGATGCCACGATGCAGCCGGGCACGACCACCGCGCCGACGCCGCCGGCCGACAATATGACCCCGCCGCCGGCCCCGGCCGATCCGGCCGCAGCGCCGATGACGCCGCCGGCCGACCCGATGGCGACGACTGCGGCACCGGCGCCGATGGCACCGCCCGCCCCGATGGCAGGCGCGCCGATGGCCGGCACCCCGCAGATCCAGTTCGCCCCGCCGCAGATGACCCCGCCGCCGCCGGCGAAGGACAGCTATCCGGTGTGTTCGCGCACCGTGAAGGACAGCTGCCGCAATCCGGGCGGTCGTTAAGACCCGCCGGCCTGACGGCCAGTAATGGCGCCCCGCCCATCCGGCGGGGCGCCTTTTTTATTGCCTTTTGTCCCCAGTCAATTCGTGCAGCACCGGCACGGTCGCGCAGCACCCCCTGCAGCTGCCCGTACAGCGGATCGGCGCGAAACCCGCGCCGTCCCGCAATCGGACGGTTGCCCGAAAATCCGGCACGCGACAAAAAGGTAAAGAATGCGTTAACGCACGCATGATGAAGCCGAACGCCCCCCGCCCGCGCCATCCGTTCCGCGCTACGCTGCCGCGCCTGGCCAGCGTTCCGGTGTCGAGCGGCGACAGCGACCTGAAGCTGTTCACCGTCAGCTTCACCGCCTTCTTCATCTGCTTCTACACGTTCTTCCTGTAGCGGCCCGTCAGGCCGGGCAGCCGTCGTCGCAGGCGCGGTGGAGCCGCCAGGCAAGCCATGCCGACACCAGGCACATGCCCGCGACCAGCAGCAGCATGTCTGTCGGCCCCAGCCCCGCCTTGGTCAACAGGATGACGCCGATCGCACCGATCGTCATCGACGCGCAGTTGACGACGTTGTTGGCCGCCACCGTCCGCGCGGTCTGATCCTTGGTCACGGTCGTCGTCAGGAACGCATAGAGCGGCACGACGAACATGCCCCCGAAGATCGCGATCAGCGCCAGCGTGGCCAGCAGCAGCAGCGATTGCGGATGGGTCACGAAATCGAGCGCGCCATAGAGTGTGTCGCCGGGTGCGGGCACCCACGCCTTCGCCTCGAACGCGAAGGCCAGGACGCACACCGCCATTGCGATGACCGAGGCGGGGGAATAGCGCGCCGAAATCTTGCCCTTCAGCAGCGCGTTGATGATGACCGACCCGATCGCGACCCCGATCGAAAAGATCGCGATGGTGAGCGAGGCGACCTGCTGGTCGGCGGTCAGGACGTTCTTCACCAGCACGGGAAAGATCACGATCAGCACCGATCCGATCGTCCAGAAGAAGCTGATGGCGACGATCGCGAGGAACAGCCGGCGGATGTGCATCGTCGCCGCGATCAGATGCCATGACGAGGTGAACGGGTTGAAGTTGATGACCAGTTCGGGGCCGCTGCGGGGTGCCGGCGGCACCTGTCGCCCGGTGAACCAGCCGATGATCGCGACGACGACGACCAGGGCGGCGGCATATTCCACGCTGATCCACCCCGCGACGATCGTCCCGGTCAGCACCGACAGATAGGTCGCCGCCTCGATCAGGCCGGTGCCTCCCAGCACCTGATGATCCTCCAGATGCTGCGGCAGGATCGCGTATTTGATCGGCCCGAAAAAGGTCGAATGGACCCCCAGCATCACGACCGCGCTCAGCATCATCACGACGCCGGTCGTGACATAGCCGGTGCGCGCGACCAGCATCCCCGCCGCGCCATAGAGCATGATACCGATTTCGGCGGTCTTCACGATGCGGATGATCCGCGCCTTGTCATGCGTGTCGGCCAGCTGCCCCGACAGGGCGGACAGCAATACGAACGGCAGGATCGCAAGGCCGGTGGCGAGTGCGTTGAAATTCTGTTCGCTCGCAGGGTCCTTGAACAGTTGGTAGGTCGCGAACAATACCATCGCGTGCTTGAACAGATTGTCGTTGAACGCACCCAGAAATTGGGTGACGAACAGCGGCAGGAAACGGCGCTGCTTCAGCAACCCCAGCGCATTATTCATTCCGTGTACGACCTGATCTACGTGCCTGTCGGCTTGGTTGGTCCGGGTGTAGCCAGCACGTCCGCCTGCTTCAACGCCGTTTTGCCGCTTTCGCGAGACGGGCCGGGGATGCTAAGCGCGGGATCGTGCTGACGCTTCCCAACATATTGACGTTGTCGCGAATCCTGGCGGTGCCGCTGCTGGTCGCGTTCCTGTGGTGGCCGATGTGGGAGGCGGGCTATGCGATCGCCTTCGCGCTCTACTGCCTGATGGGGATCACCGATTATTTCGACGGCTATCTGGCGCGTGCGCAGGGGACGGTGTCGAAACTGGGCGTGTTCCTAGACCCCATCGCCGACAAGATCATGGTGGCCGCGGTCATCCTGATGCTGGTCGGCACGCGCCACGATGTCGCGATCATCACCGGCATCCACCTGATCGCCGCACTCGTCATCCTGCTGCGCGAGATCGCGGTTTCGGGCCTGCGCGAGTTCCTCGCGGGGATCCAGGTGTCGTTGCCGGTGTCGCAGCTGGCCAAGTGGAAGACGACGTTGCAGCTGGTCGCGTTCGGTGCGCTGATCCTGGCGGGCGCGGTGCCGGAACATGGCTTCGTCCATGTCACCGGGCTGGTATGCCTGTGGGGGGCGGCCGTGCTGACCGCGGTCACCGGCTGGGACTATCTGCGCCTCGGCCTCCGGCACATGGACACGTAATGGCGCTCGAGCTGCTGTACTTCGCCTGGGTGCGCGAAGCGATCGGGATCGGGAGCGAACGGATCGACCCGCCCGCCGAGGTCGCGACCATCGCCGATCTGATCGACTGGCTGGGCGCGCGGGGCGGCGGCTATGCGACCGCCCTTGCCGATCGGCAGCGGCTGCGCGCCGCGGTGGATCAGGCGTTCGTGCCGCTCGACACCCCGATCGGCAATGCCCGCGAAGTCGCGCTGTTCCCCCCGGTGACCGGCGGATGATCCGCGTCGTCGTGCAGGACGCGCCGATCGATCTGGCGGCGGAACATGTGCTGGCGGAAGCGGCCGATTCCGGCGCGGTGGCGAGTTTTACCGGACTGGTGCGCGGCGACGACGGCGTCACCGAACTGGCGCTGGAACATTATCCCGGCGCGACCGAGCGCGCGCTGGAGGCGTTGTGCGAACAGGCGGTCGAGCGCTGGACGCTGGCCAGGGCGACCGTGGTGCATCGCGTCGGGCCGATGGTGCCGGGCGACCGGGTGGTGTTCGTCGCGACGACCGCCCGGCATCGCGGGGCCGCGCTGGAGGCGTGCGCGTTCCTGATCGACCGGCTGAAGACCGGGGCGCCGTTCTGGA
>CAJYRU010000069.1 GCA_913777295.1 uncultured Sphingomonas sp.
GGCGGGGTCGACGTCCGCTGGGGCACGGACACACCGGGGCGGGTCGTGAAGCTGGCGCTGTGCGACGGGACCGAACGGTCGCTGACGCTGGCGCGTTTCTATTAGGGGTTGATACAGTCCCCCCTTACTCGAACGTCATCCCGGCGGAGGCTGGGATCTCCCGGTTATCAGGCGGGACAGGAGCCGCGTGGGGCCGCAGCCTTCACTCGGGCGACGTCATGCGGCGGGCTTTCCTATTTCAACGCCATCGCCACCGCGAACACGACCAGCAGCACCGCGATCAGTTGCACGAGCATCCACGGCATCCAGCCGACGCGATCGGGATCACGACGCAAGGTACGGCGGCGTTCCGCCAGCACCGACACCGCAAACAGCATCGCCGCCACGCCCGCAATCGTCCATAACAGCCTGTGTGCGTCGTCCACCCGTTCCTCCCGTCAAGGAATTTCCCCCATGCGTCGAACCGCCCTGTTCCTGCCAGTCCTAAGTGCCGCGCTGGTCGCCCTCTCCCCCGCCCCGGCCCAGGCGCCGCGCGGGGCGCTGGCCGGCGCGATCGCGTCGCCGCTGCGCAACCCGGCCAATGTCGCGCGCGACCGCTATCGCCACCCGGCCGAAACGCTGGCGTTCTTCGGGGTGAAGCCGACCGATACCGTGGTCGAAATCTGGCCGGGCAATGGTTGGTACAGCGAGATCCTGGCGCCGATGCTGCGCGAAAAGGGGCGCTATGTGGCCGCCGGCCCGCTGCCGCGCACCGCCGAAATGGTGGCCAAGCTGCGGACGCGCGACGCGACCGCGTTCGGCAAGGCGCAGGCCGTCGCCTTCCCCACCGCAGCCGGGCAGGCCGGTGTGCCCGATGGCATGGCGGACAAGGTGCTGACCTTCCGCAACGTCCATAACTGGCGCTTCGGCGGCACCGATCAGGCACAGGCGGCCTTCAACGCGATGTTCCGCATGTTGAAGCCGGGCGGCGTGCTGGGCGTGGTCGAACACCGCCTGCCCGAAGCGCGCGACGCGGCGGCAGAGGAGAAGTCGGGCTATATGAAGGAAAGCTCGGTCATCGCCTTTGCGACGAAGGCCGGGTTCAAGCTGGCGGGGCGGTCGAACGTGAACGCGAACCCGAAGGACACCGCCGACTGGCCGCAGGGGGTGTGGACGCTGCCGCCGACCTATCGGCTGGGCGATGTCGACCGCGCGAAATATGCCGCGATCGGCGAGAGCGACCGGATGACGCTGCGGTTCGTCAAGCCGAAGTGAGGGCGTGGGGGGGGCGATCCTCCCCCGCCAGCCCCGTTCGGTTCGAGTAGCGATCGAGCGAAGTCGAGAGCGCGTATCGAGAACGGGGTTCCGCTGGGCGCAGTCTCTCGACGGACGCACCCAGAGTTTGATCCATCAGCATGGAAACGTCACCCCAGCGAAGGCTGGGGTCTTTTTCGGCTCCTGCTGTGCGCTACAATCGGGAGATCCCAGCCTTCGCTGGGATGACGACCGTTTCCACAAGAATGGATAAACGCCAGTGGTAGAGCCGGCACCGCTTCCACGTGCGTAGATCAAACTGTAGAGCGGTTTCCGACCAGGTTGAACCGCTCTAAGCCAAATCGGCATTCAGCGCCTATCGCGACTTTTCGTCATTCCCGCCCAGGCGGGAATCCATCGCCGCTGACGTTTCGGCCGGATTTGTGACGCTGGCGCCTATGGACTCCCGCCTGCGCGGGAGTGACGATGGGGCGGGAGCGGTCGTCCAGGAAGCTGCATGTCGCGTCGGCCCCGGACAGGCTCGAAACTGCTCGAACCAAACAGGGGGTGGGACAGACGCCGCTACCCCGCCCGTTCACCCCAGCTTGTCGACCTTGTCCTGCAACCGTGCAAGTTCGGCACGCAGCGCCGACATCTCGTCGGTCTTGGATGCTGCATCCGACGGGGTCGGCGCGGGATTCGCCGCCGCCGCACCGGGCGCCCCGGGAGTGCCGGGCTTGAAGGCGTGTGCCGCCGCTTCGAACATTGCCAGGTTGCGCTTGGCGATTTCGGCGAAGGGCGAATGGGCGAACGCCCCCTCGACCGCGGTCTTGAACTGTTCCTGGTTCCGGCGGAAGCTGTCCATCGACGCCTCCAGATAGCCCGGCACCATCGCCTGCATCGAATCGCCGTACAGCGTGATGAGCTGGCGCAGGAAGCTGACCGGCAGCAGCGTCTGCCCCCGGCTTTCCTCCTCCATGATGATCTGCGTCAGCACATTGTGGGTGATGTCGTCGTCGGTCTTGGCATCGACGACTTTGAAGTCCCGATGCTCGCGCGTCATCGCCGCCAGATGTTCGAGCGTGATATAGGACGACGTCTCGGTATTGTAGAGCCGGCGATTGGCGTATTTCTTGATGATGACGGGGCTGCCGTCGGCCGCTGCCTTCTTCATGGGAAAACCTTTGCGCGAAAGATAACAGGATGGGTACACCGCTTGATACCGCGCCGCAACACGGGCCGCGCCCGTTGCCGCTCTTTCTGTCAATGCTGCGCAGCGAAACGCTGAACGATCCCCATCGGCGCGCCCGCGCGCTGGAGGGGCTGCGCGCCTTTCAGGACGCGCCGCGCCTGCCCCGCGCCCCTGCGCCCGCTGCGATCACGCGAGACGGGCGCGTTGCTCTGCGCGACTATGGCGGTACCGGGCGGACGGTGATGGTGGTTCCCTCGCTCATCAACCCGCCCTTCGTCCTCGACCTGGCGCCCGACAATTCGCTGCTGCGCTGGCTGGCCGGACAGGGGCTGCGGATCCTGCTGGTCGATTGGGGCACACCGACGCCCGACGACCGGGGGATGGACCTGGGCGATCATGCGCGGGTGGTGGCGCGGCTGTGCGGCACGCTGGACGAAGCGCCGTTGCTGGTCGGCTATTGCCTCGGCGGGACGATCGCCCTGGCGGCGGCCGCCCTGGCGCCCGTCGCCGGGCTCGCGCTGATCGCGACGCCGTGGCGCTTCGACGGGTTCGGCGATGCCGGACAGGCCGCGATCGCCGATGTGTGGAACGCCGCGCAACCGACTGCCGATCGGCTGGGGCTGCTGCCGATGGAATTGCTGCAGTCGATGTTCTGGCAGATCGATCCCGCGCGCACCGTGGATAAATTCGTCCGCTTTGCTGATGTCGATCCCGCTGGTCCGGCGGCGCAGGCGTTTATCGCGCTGGAGGACTGGGCCAATGGCGGCGCACCGATCCCCTATGCCGCCGGCCGGGAATTGTTCGACGACCTGTTCGATGCCGACCTGCCCGGTCGCGGGCGCTGGTGCGTCGATGGCCGGGTCGTATCGCCCCATCCGCCGGTACCGATGGTCGAGTTCGTCGCGGAGAGTGACCGCATCGTTCCCGCGGCCAGCGCGATCGGCCTGTCCGACCGGCGGATAGTACCCGCCGGACATGTCGGCATGATCGTCGGGCGGCGCGGCCGTAGCGTCCTGTGGGAACCGCTTGCACACTGGCTAACCGCCGTTCCCCGCTATAGAGAGCAGCCAAACCCCTAGGGAGAAGGATTGCCCATGTCCGAAGTCGTCATCGTTGCCGCCAAGCGTACGCCCGTCGGCAGCTTCCTGGGGGCCTTTGCCACCGTGCCCGCCCATGAACTGGGCCGGCAGGCGATCGCCGCCGCGCTGGACCAGGCCGGTGTCGCGCCGGAGGACGTGTCGGAAGTGATCCTGGGTCAGGTGCTGACCGCGGGTCATGGCCAGAACCCGGCGCGGCAGGCGTCGATGGCAGCCGGCCTGCCGAAGGAAGTGCCGGCATGGGGCATCAACCAGGTCTGCGGATCGGGCCTCCGCGCGGTGGCCCTTGCGGCACAGGCGATCCAGACCGGCGATGCGACCATCGTCGTTGCCGGCGGACAGGAGAGCATGTCGCTCGCCGCGCACGCGGTACAGCTGCGCGCCGGGACCAAGATGGGTGACGGCACGATGGTCGACACCATGATCAAGGACGGCCTGACCGACGTCTTCAACGGCTATCACATGGGCATCACTGCCGAGAACCTTGCGGCGCAGTATGAACTGACCCGTGGCGAGCAGGACGAATTCGCCGTCCGCTCGCAGAACCGTGCCGAGGCCGCGCGCAGCGAAGGCCGCTTCGCCGAGGAAATCGCACCGGTCACGATCAAGGGCCGCAAGGGCGACACCGTGGTCGACCAGGACGAATATATCCGCGCCGGTGCGACCATCGACGGCGTGTCGGGCCTGCGCCCGGCGTTCAAGAAGGACGGCACGGTGACCGCCGCCAACGCATCCGGCCTGAACGACGGCGCCGCCGCGCTGGTCGTGATGTCGGCCGACGAAGCTGCCAAGCGCGGCCTCGAACCGCTGGCGACGATCAAGAGCTGGGCGACCGCCGGCGTCGATCCGTCGATCATGGGCATCGGCCCCGTCCCCGCCTCGCGCAAGGCACTGGAAAAGGCCGGCTGGACCGTCGACGATCTCGACCTGGTCGAAGCGAACGAAGCCTTTGCCGCACAGGCGCTGGCCGTCGGCAAGGACATGGGCTGGACCGCGGAGAAGGTGAATGTGAACGGCGGCGCGATCGCGATCGGCCACCCGATCGGCGCCTCGGGCGCACGCGTGCTGACCACGCTGCTCTATGAAATGAAGCGCCGCGACGCGAAGAAGGGCCTGGCGACGCTGTGCATCGGCGGCGGCATGGGAATTGCCATGTGCGTCGAGCGGTAAGTGGTTGTAACGGAATGTTTCTCGATAATTTAATTACGTTTGGCTGATAACATATTACGCATCCCGTTAGCGCACCAACATGACATTACTGTAATGTGACATTCATGTCACATTCATGTTGGGAAAGCATTTTGGTGCGCTGACGCGTCTTGCCTCAATCCCCGGACCGATATTTTCTGGCGGCAATCCGGTGCGTCTGCATCGGACAAAACGGGGCAAAACATGAAATTTAACCGCTTTCTGGCGGCGACCGCGCTCGTCAGCGCCGCGTCGCTTCCACATGCCGCTTTCGCACAGTCGAGCGAGCTTCCCTCCGAGATCAACACCCAGGATTGCACGACGCAGGAACGCAACGCCGACGGCACCTGCCCGAAGCCTGCCGCCGATGGCGAACAGGGCGAAGTCATCACGGTCACCGGTTCGCGCATCGCGCGTCCGAACCTTGACACGACCGTCCCGGTGACGTCGGTTTCGGCACAGGAGCTGTTCGACACGGCCAATTTGTCGCTGGGTGACGAAATCAGCCGCCTGCCGCAGTTCCGTTCGACCACGACCCAGGCGAACTCGACCCAATTCATCGGCACCGCCGGCATCAACTCGCTCGATCTGCGCGGTCTGGGCACGGCGCGCACGCTGGTCGTCGTCAACGGGCGCCGTCACGTCACCTCGTCGCCGGGTGCCTATACCGTCGACACCAACACCATCCCGAACGCGCTGCTCGAAAAGGTCGACGTCGTGACCGGCGGTTCGTCGGCCGTGTACGGCTCCGACGCGATCTCGGGCGTCGTAAACTTCATCCTGAAGCGCGATTTCGAAGGCGTCGACCTGCGCGTGCAGGGCGGCGTGACCGATCGCGGCGATCGCGGATCGCAGACGATCAACCTGGTCGCGGGCAAGAACTTCCTCGATAACCGCCTGAACGTCGCGGTCGCGCTTGAATATGCGCATCAGGAAACGCTCCTGATGGCCGACCGCAACGACCAGACCGGCGCCTATACCGGCGCGCCCGGCTTCTACCCGACGCAGGCGACCAGCCGTCTGGTCAACGGTGTGCTGGTCAACGAACCGGCGTCGGGTGACGGCATTCCGGACACCACCTTCATCGGCGTCAATGGCGGTCCGTATCCGGGCGGCACGATCATCGGCGGCAGCCGGTTCGGCTCGATCTCGCTGGGCGGCACCGTCGCCACCAGCTGTATCGCGCTGACCAACGCCAACCAGAACAACCCGCTGGTCCTGAACCGTCGTTCGGCGGTCTGCACCGGCGGTCGCAGCCCGACCTCGGGCGCCGAACTGTCGGACAACTATGTGTTCCTGCCCGACGGCACGCTGGTCCGCGATCGTCCGACGACCGACCTGCGTCCGAACGGCGGCGGGCGCTTCGGCGGTTTGACCGCGACCGGCCTGGAAGGCGCGATGCTGCTGCCCGGCCTCGATCGCTATGCGGCGAACCTGCTCCTGAACTATCAGGTGTCGTCCGCGTTCGAGCCGTTCTTCGAGGGCAAGTACGTCCGCATCACCGCGAACCAGACCTCGACCCAGCCGACCTTCGTCGCTGGTACGCTGTCGCCGACCTTCACGCTCGACAATGCGTTCCTGTCGAACCAGGCGCGACAGACGCTTCAGACGATCCTTGGCACTACGTCGACCACTGCCGCCTTCACCATGCAGCGGTTCAACAACGATCTCGGCACCCGTTCGGAAGAGCATCTGCGCGAAACCTACCGCTTCGTCGGCGGCTTCCGTGGCGACCTGTCGTCGACCGGCAACGTCCGTTACGAGATCGCGGCGAACTACGGCCGGACCTCGACCTATTACGAAACGGGCGGCAACGTGCTGGTCGCTCGTTTCAACGCGGCTAAGGACGCGGTTCGCAACGCGGCAGGCCAGATCGTTTGCCGGGTGAACGCCGACACCAATACCGCCAACGACATGCCGGGCTGCGTGCCCATCAACCTGTTCGGCGAAGGCAATATTTCGCAGGCGGGCAAGGATTACGTCCTTTACACCTCGTCGCGCAAGCAATGGGCCGAGCAGATCGACGCGCTCGGCTTCATCTCGGGCGACACCTCGGGCTTCTTCAAGCTGCCGGGCGGTGCGATCGCAGCGTCGGTCGGTGCGGAATATCGTCGTGAGGACGCCTATTCAGCGTTCGATCCGATCACCCAGTCGGGCCAGACCTTCCTGAACAGCGCAGCGACCTTCGATCCGCCCGCCGTCGAACTGTACGAAGGCTTCGGCGAAGTTCGCATCCCGCTGCTTGCCGACCTGCCGCTGATCCGCGAACTGACGCTGGAAGGTGCCGGCCGCTATTCGAAGTACAGCACGGCCGACAAGGGCGTCTGGGCCTATAACTATGGCGGCATCTGGTCGCCGTTCCGCGGGCTGCGCCTGCGTGCAAGCTATGCGCGTTCGGTTCGTCAGGCCAATCTGGGCGAATTGTACCAGACCCGGGCACAGACCTTTGCCAACGGCCTCGTCGATCCGTGCAGCCAGGGCAACCCGATCACGTCGAATCCGAACCGCGCCCGCAACTGCGCCGCGGCGGGTGTTCCCACCACGCTCACCTATGTCGACGATGCCGGTGTCACGCGGACCATCCCGTGGGTCAACACCCTGCCGTCGGGCCTGTCGGGCTTCAACCAGGGCAACCTCAATTTGCAGCCCGAAGTCGGCAAGAGCCTGACGCTGGGCGCCGTGTTCGAACCGCGGTTCCTGCCCGGCTTCTCGCTCACCGTCGATTATTACAATATCAAGGTGGAGAACGTGATCTCGGGCCTGTCGGGCCAGGGCATCATCGACCGCTGCTACGACGACCCGGTCGGCATCAACAATCCGTTCTGCTCGGCGGTCTTCCGTCGCAGCGCACCGGGTACGATCGGCGACTATACCTTTGCCGGCCAGAACGGCCGGACCCTCGACGGGGTCGCTGCATCGAATTCGCAGCTTGCCGTCACCGGTCCGGGCTTCCTGAACCAGCCGTTCAACTATGCG
>CAJYRU010000070.1 GCA_913777295.1 uncultured Sphingomonas sp.
CTCCACCAACGCTGTCGCCTGCCGAACTCCCCCTCCACCAAGCCGCTTCGCGTCTCGGTCCCCCTCCCCGTGCCGGGGAGGAGATGGGAATTACACCAGCGCCTTGGCCTCGTCGTCCATTTCGCCCGAGACTTCGTTGGCCTGCAGGATCATGTCGGTATGCGCCGCGCCCGACGGGATCATCGGGAAGCAGTTGGCTAGTTTCGCCACCATGCAGTCGACGATCACCGGGCCGTCATGGTCGAGCATCGCCTGGATGCCGGCCTCCAACTGGTCCGGATGCTCGATCCGGATACCCTTCCAGCCATAGGCTTCGCCCAGCTTCACGAAGTCGGGCAGCGAGTCCGAATAGCTGTTCGAGTAGCGCGAGCTGTAGGTCAGTTCCTGCCACTGACGGACCATGCCCATATATTCGTTGTTCAGGATGAAGATCTTGACCGGCAGGCGATATTGGGTCGCGGTCGCCAGTTCCTGAATGTTCATCTGGATCGACGCCTCGCCGGCAATATCGATGCACAGCGCGCCCGGATTGCCGAGCTGCGCACCGATCGCGGCGGGCAGGCCATAGCCCATCGTGCCGAGACCACCACTGGTCAGCCACTTGTTCGGCGCTTCGAACCCGAAATGCTGTGCGGCCCACATCTGGTGCTGGCCGACTTCGGTCGACACGATCGGCGCTCGGTGCTTGGTCGCCTCGTACAGCGCACGGATCGCGCGCTGCGGCATGATTTCGGTCTTGCTGTCGGGGAAGTCGAGGCAGCGTTTGGCACGCCAGCCGTCGATCTTCGTCCACCACGCCGCCAGATCGGGCTTGGGATGCTGCCGCGATTTCCAGACGCGGATCATGTCCTCCATCGCGTGCCCCGCATCGGCGATGATGCCGAGGTCGGCGCGGACGATCTTGTTCACGCTGGAACGATCGATATCGATATGGACCTTGCGGCTGCGCGGGCTGAATGCGTCGAGCCGGCCGGTCACGCGGTCGTCGAAGCGCGCACCGATGGCGACGACCAGGTCGGCCTCGTTCATCGCGAGGTTCGCCTCGTACGTGCCGTGCATCCCCAGCATCCCCAGCCATTGCGGGCTGGAGGCGGGCAGGGCGCCAAGACCCATCAGCGTCGAGGTGACGGGCGCGCCGGTGATCCGCGCCAGTTCGCGCAGCAGCTGCGACGCCGCCGGACCCGAATTGATGATGCCGCCGCCGGTGTAGAGGACCGGGCGCTCTGCCGCCGCCAGCATGTCGACGACCTGCTCGATCTGCGCACGGTCGGCCTTCACCTTCGGGCGATAGGTCTTGTGCTGGATCGGACCGGGCTTGGTGTAGCGCGCGGTCGCGACCTGCACGTCCTTCGGAATGTCGACGACGACCGGGCCGGGGCGGCCGGCGGTGGCGATATGGAAGGCCTCGTGAATGACATGGCCCAGCTTGGCCGGGTCCTTCACCAGATAGTTGTGCTTGCAGCAGTGGCGCGTGATGCCGACGGTATCGGCCTCCTGAAACGCGTCGGTGCCGATCAGGCCGGTCGGAACCTGCCCGGTGATGACGATCATCGGAATCGAATCGAGCAGCGCATCTGTGATGCCGGTGATCGCGTTGGTCGCACCGGGACCCGACGTGACCAGCACGACGCCGGGCTTGCCGGTCGAGCGGGCATAGCCCTCCGCCGCATGGGTCGCCGCCTGTTCGTGGCGCACCAGTATGTGCTTGATCCGGCTGTGTTCGAACAGCGCGTCATAGATCGGCAGCACCGCGCCGCCGGGATAGCCGAATACGACTTCCACGCCGAGGTCGACGAGGGCCTCGACCAAGATGGCGGCTCCACTCTTCTCTGGCATGGGTATTCGCTCCTTCACTATTTCGCGGGCGCAATAGCACCGTTGGAGCGGCGTCGCTAGTCGCATGAAACATGCGTGTCAATCATCTATGGCGTAATAAAGTGTCTATTTGGACGGAAAGCGCGCATTTTTCCGTTTCGCTTGTGCGAAGCCATTCGGACGGCGGCTGGTTGCGGAACCAGGTATATTGCCGCTTTGCATATTGACGGGTGGCATGGCGCGCCGCGGTCAGGGCGGCGTCCCGGGTATCGCGGCCTGTCAGCCATCGTTCGATTTCCGCGACGCCGATCGCACGGCGGACGGGAGCGTCGGGCGCGATGTCGGTCCGGGCGAGCAGTGCGCGGACTTCCTCGACCGCGCCGCCCTCGAACATCTGGGCAAGCCGGCGGTCACACCGATCGGTCAGCCACGCCCGATCGGGGAGGAGGAGCATTGCCGACAGCGCGATCCGGTGGCCGATGCCCCCGATCCGGTCGCGCTGCCAATCGGCCAGGGTGCGACCGGTAGCGGTCACCACCTCCAACGCGCGCGTGATCCGGGTCGTATCGGTCGGGCGCAGCCGGGCTGCGGCTTCTGGGTCCAATCCTGCCAGTTCCCCGACTGCCTGTTCCAGCGGCAACGCGCGGATGCGTACGCGGATGTCGGGGTCGATTTCCGGCACCGGCGCGATGCCGTCGATCAGCGTGCGCAGATACAGGCCGGTCCCTCCGACCAGTACCGGCAGCTTGCCCGCTCCATGGGCGGCATCGATCTCCGCGGATGCCTGCTGCGCCCAGAGCGCGGCGGAATAGGCGTCGGCCCCATCGACATGGCCGAACAGGCGGTGCGGCGCCTGCGCTTCTTCGTCGGGCGACGGGCGGGCGGACAATATGCGCAGGTCGCGATAGACCTGCGCACTGTCGGCATTGATGACGATGCCGTCATGGCGCCGCGCGACTTCGATCGCCAGCGCGGACTTGCCGCTGGCGGTCGGGCCTGCGATGAGCGCGACCCTCGGACGTTCAGGAGACTTCGCCATGTTCATCGCCACGCTGATAGCAGCCGAATCGATCGCTGCGGGCGATATTTCCGCGGCCGCGGACCGGCTCGATTCCGCCGGATGTCAGGTCGAAGGCTGGACGTGGATCGACGAAGGCCGCGCCGCCGACATCCGCTTTGCCGATGAGGTTGCCGCCGCACGTCCGGCGATCGAGGCGGTGTTGGCCCATACCGACGTCGCGATCCAGCCTGCCGCGAACCGGGAAAAGAAGCTGCTGGTCGCCGACATGGATTCGACCATGATTACTGTCGAATGCATCGACGAACTGGCCGATTATGCCGGGATCAAGGCGCAGATCGCCGAGGTCACCGAACGGGCGATGCGCGGCGAACTCGATTTCGCCTCGGCGCTCGATGCGCGGGTTGCGTTGCTTGAAGGGTTGGACGAAGCCGCAATTCAGCGTTGCCTCGACGAACGGGTCAAGCTGATGCCCGGCGCCAAGACCCTGATCCAGACGATGCGCGGGCGCGGCGCGAAGACCATCCTGGTGTCGGGCGGCTTCACCCGCTTTGCCGAGCCGGTCGGCACCGAACTGGGCTTCGACCGGATGATCGCCAATCGGCTGCTGATCGAGGATGGCAAGCTGACCGGCAGGGTTGCCAAGCCGATCGTCGATGCGACGACCAAGGAAGTGACGCTTCTGTCGGCGATCGACGAACTCGGTATCGACCCGGCCGCTACGCTGGCAGTCGGCGACGGGGCCAACGACCTGCCGATGATCCGCCGTGCCGGGCTGGGCGTCGCCTATCACGCCAAGCCGATCGTCGCCGCCGAAGCGGGCGTGCGGATCGACCACAACGACCTCACCGCCTTGCTCTATATCCAGGGGATCGCGCCCGCCGACTGGGCGGCGGGCTGACCGCCTACCGCTTCATCGGCACGCAGGGTGTCGGACGGATCGCAGCGCAGGCGCGGCTCGCCTCGGCGCTGCTGGCGAAGGGGCCGACGAGCAGGCGGGTGTTGGCGCCGGCCTGTTCGTAATAGGGCTGACGACCGGTGAAGCTGCCGGCGACGCTGCTCCACAGGCGGCGGGCATTGCCGGCATCCTTGAACGCGCCAAGCTGGACCCGCCAGCCGCCGTCGCGAACGGGAGCGGGCTTTGCGGCAGGCGCGGGACGCGGTGCCGGCGTCGGCCTCGGGGCGGGCGTCTCGACCGGGGTCGGGCGGGGTATCGCGACCTTGGGCTGAAGGGTTGCCAGCACGGGCCGGCCGGCATTGCGCTCAAGATCGCGCGCCATCACCAGTGCCGCCTGCCGATCGGGCAGCGGCACATAACGGTCCATCTCCGCCAGCGTCGATGCCGCCTGCGGCAGCCCGGCCGATGACGCCCGCGTCATCAACGCATAGGCACGGCGCCAGTCCTTCGGCACCGCATCCCCGTTGAACAGCATCGTCCCCAGCACGAACTGGCTCCGCGCCTCCCCCCGTTGCGCCGATTTTTCGAGCCATTTGACCGCATCGGCGCGCTTGCCGTTCTGGAACAGGATCAGGCCGTAATTATTCTCGGCCTGGACATGCCCCTGCTGGGCGGCCAGCGCATACCAGCGTTCGGCCTGCGCCATGTCCATCGGCACGCCGCGTCCCAGCTTGTACGCCTGTCCCAGGTTGAACTGCGCGTCGGCATCGCCGGCGGCCGCAGGCTGCTGCCACTCGCGGACCGCCGTCGCCCAGTCGCCGCGCGCCCAGGCGTCGACGCCGGCCTTCACATCCGCCCCGGCCGCCGTCGACAGCAACGCGCCTGTCAGCACCAGTCCAACCATCCCGCGCATCACGATCCCCTCTGCGTACTCGCCCCTTCCTCTATCAGCGGTTCACCATGTTCGGAAAGGCTTTCGCTTCTGTGCGAAAGGAAGCGGCGCGTTAACCGGTTCTTATCCGCCGCCATGCCATCGAGGTGCGGAGATTACGGGGAGACGGTGGCGCGATGCGCGTATTGGCGGTGGCTTCGCAGAAGGGCGGATCGGGCAAGACGACCTTGTCCGGGCATCTGGCCGTGCAGGCCGAACGTGCGGGCGCCGGACCGGTGGTGATGATCGACATCGATCCACAAGGGTCGCTGGCGGCGTGGTGGAATGAACGCGTCACTGACGAACCGGCCTTTGCCCAGACGATGGTCGCCCGGCTCGCCGCCGACCTGGAAACGCTGCGCGCCCATGGGTTCAAGCTCGCGATCATCGATACACCGCCGGCGATCACCATGGCGATCCAGAGCGTGATCGCGGTCGCCGAACTGATCGTCGTGCCGACCCGCCCCAGCCCGCACGACTTGCGAGCAGTGGGGGCGACGGTCGACCTGTGCGATCGCGCCGGCAAGCCGCTGGTCTTCGTCGTCAACGCTGCGACCCCCGGCGCCCGGATCACGACCGAGGCGACGATGGCATTGTCGCAGCATGGTACGGTCGCGCCGGTGACGATCCACCATCGCGTCGATTTCGCATCGTCGATGGTCGACGGCCGCACCGTCATGGAAATCGACCCGACGTCGAAATCGAGCGCCGAGATCGAGGCGCTGTGGCTCTACATCCAGGATCGCCTGGAAAAGAATTTCCGCCGGACCGTCTTCGCGGTGCCGACCATGCCGACCGCGATGCGCATACCGGCCGGCGGCTTCGGGCGGCGGGGGCAGGGGTGATCGGATGAACACGCCGCAACCCCCGGCCCAGATCCATTCGGCCTTGCTGGCCCGCAAGGGCGAAGCACGACCCGCAATGCGCCCGCACGGCACCGGCCCCGCCAGCCAGGACGGCGACGACCTGGGATGGAACGACCTGGGCGACACCCGGCCGGCAGTCCTGCGCGACCGGGCGAAGTTGCAGGCGGTCCCGGCAACGCCGCTTTCGCCAGCCGGCGATTCCATCGTCCTCGACCTCGACGCCGACCGGATGCTCCGGCTGCGGCTGGCGGCGACGGTCTGCAATATCACGCCGGAGGCGTTCGTGCGCGACGCGCTCGATCTCTCCCTTCCGTCCACCTCCGACATCGCGGCGCTCGTTCAGCGCCTTGCCCCCGACGGGGCTGCAAAGGGCAAGCCATGAAGACCCATCTGCTCGTATCGATCGGCCTCGCGACGGCCATGCTCGGCGGATCGCTAGCGCTGGTCGGCAGTGGCGGCGTGGCCGTGGCTTCGGCCGAGGATGGCGCGGCGCGCAAGTTTGCAGTCAAATCGATGAAGGCGCTGGGCAAGCGCCGCGCGGCTGATGCCGTGACCTTTGCCGAACAGGCTGTCGCACTGTCGCCGCGTGACCCGGCCTATCGCACGCTGCTCGGGCGGGCTTATCTGGCCGCCGGGCGGTTTGCTTCGGCAACACAGGCCTTTACAGACGTCCTGACGCTGAACCCGGTCGATGCGCGCGCGGCGCTGAACCTTGCCCTCGCGCAGACCGCGACGGGCGAATGGGTTGCGGCGCGGGAAACGCTGACCGCCCATGCGGCGCGGATTTCCCCGGCCGATCGCGGGCTGGCACTGGCGCTGGCCGGCGATCCCGCCGGTGGCATCGCGCTGCTCAGCGAAGCGGCGCGTGATCCGGCGGCGACGGCGACCATTCGCCAGAACCTTGCACTGGCACTGGCGCTCGACGGTCGCTGGGTCGATGCCCGTACCGTCGCGTCGGTCGACATGTCGCCGGCGCAGGTCGACCAGCGGTTGATGGAATGGGCCGCATTCGCCCGCCCCGAACATGCCGCGCAGCAGGTCGCTGCGCTGCTGGGCGTCACCCCCTCGGCCGACCGTGGGCAGCCGATGCAGCTGGCACTCGCCGATCCGGCAGGCGCGGCACCCGTGGCGCTGGCCCAGGCGGATCCGGTCCCCGAAGTCCCGGCGGCAGTCGTTGCGGTCGAACCGACGATCGATGCCCCGGTCGTCCCTGCCGTACCCGCCCCGGTTCAGATGGCGGCGGTCGCCCGTCCGGCAATCACTTTCGCGCCGCGTCGTGAAATCGTTCAGGCGTTGCCCAGCACCTATCGTCGGCAGGAGCAGCCGGTGCGGATGGCCGCCCGGTCGCGCGCCGCGGCCCTACCGGTCCGCATGGCATCGGTCGCGCCCGCAACAGGCAATTATTACGTCCAGCTCGGCGCCTTCGATACCGCCGGTGTCGCCCGCGATGCGTGGCGTCGGATGAGCCGCAACGTACCACGCCTCGCAGCGCTGGCGCCGCAGGGAATGCAGGCCAGCATCCGGGGTACCAGCTTCTATCGCCTGTCGGTCGGCGGCCTTGGCCGCACCGATGCGACGGCGCTGTGCGGCACCATCCGTGCCAAGGGCGACCGGTGCTTCGTCCGCACCCATGCCGGCGAACAGCTTGCCAGCTGGGCACGTCCCGACCGTCTCGCCTCGCGCTAACGCCTTACCCGGTCCTCTCCCAGGAGGCGGCGGCGCGTTCCGTTACAGGAACGCGCCGCCTTTCATCACCCGCACCGCGCGGCCCTGCACCGGCAGGCCATCGAACGGCGTGTTCGCCGCCTTGCCGGCGAGCGCGTCGGCACGGACCTGCCACGGCGCATCCTGATCGATCACGATCAGGTCGGCCGGTGCGCCGACCTCCAGCGTGCCCAATTCGAGACCGAGCAGCTGTGCAGGATTGTGCGACAGCAACGCGACCATCCGGTCGAGGGCAATGAGCCCGTCGCGCACCAGTCCCAGTGCCAGTGGCAGCAGCGTTTCCGCACCGGCCATGCCCGGTTCTGAATCGGCGAAGGGCAGGCGCTTCGCCTCCGGTCCGCGCGGGTCGTGGCCGGAACACAGCACATCGATCGTCCCGTCGGCGAGCGCTGCGCGCGCCGCCTGCCGATCGCTCTCGCTGCGCAGCGGTGGGGAGAGGTGGGCAAAGGTCCGGAAATCGCTCATCGCGATGTCGGACAGATACAGGTGCGCCGGGGTTATGCCGCAGGTGACCCGCACGCCGCGCCGCTAGGCCGCGCGGATCAGGTCGAAGCCGGCGGCGGTCGTCACCTGACGGAAATGCAGCCTCGCGCCGGTTTCCTCCGCCAGCATCACGTCGCGGGCGATCGCCAGCGCTTCGGCCGTCGCCGGAGCGGCGGGAAGACCGAGCCGGGTCGCGGTTTCCCCGGCGGTCGCCACCGCGTCCCCCGCCAGTCCGCCATCCTCGGCGTGGGCGATGACGACCAGGCCGCAGTCGCGGGCATAGGCCAGTACCTTGCGCATCACCCCGCTGTCGGCGATCCAGCGCCGCCCGGTCGATACCGCGACGGCGCCCGCTTCGGCATTGATCGCCATCTCGGCAAGATCGGTCCCGCGCAGTCCCTGGGTCGCGGCGGCGATCGGATGGATCCAGATGTCGGGCTTGCCCATATGCGCCGCCCGCGCGACGATGCCCGGATCGTCCAGCACCGGCGCTTGGTCGGGCATCAGCCCGACTCGGACGATGCCGCCCGCGCGACAGGCGGCGGCATCGATCCCGAAGACGCCCAGGTCAACGATCGCCGGCGCAATCAGCTTGCCCGTGGCGTCGATCGCTTCGGCGTCGCCCGCATCAGCAACGATCACGTCGCCCTGGATCGACAGATCGCGCTTCGCCACCCCGCCAGCCGGGCAGACCAGCGTGCCGCCGGTGAACCGCTTGCTCATGCCCAGCCCTCCACGCCACGGCTACGCCGCGTCAGTACGTCGAGACAGGCCATGCGCACTGCCACCCCCATTTCCACCTGCTCGGTGATCGTCGAACGCTGTGGATCGTCGGCGACGTCACTGGTGATCTCGATTCCCCGGTTCATCGGCCCGGGATGCATGACGATCGCGTGCGGTTCCGCCCGTTTCAGCCTTTCGCGGGTCAGGCCGTAGCGCAGGTGGTATTCTCGCGTTGACGGGATGAAGCCGCCGTTCATGCGTTCGTTTTGCAACCGCAGCATCATCACGACATCGGCCCCTTCCAGCGCCGCATCGAAATCGGTGAAGGGCGTGACCCCCATCGATTCGATCGCGTACGGCATCAGCGTGGCCGGCGCGACGACCCGGACCTCGGCGGCGAGCGTCGTCAATGCGAGGATGTTCGACCGCGCGACGCGGCTGTGCAGGATGTCGCCGCAGATTACGACCCGCTTGTGCGCGATCCCGCCCAGCCGTCGGCGAATGGTCAGCGCGTCGAGCAGCGCCTGGGTGGGGTGTTCGTGCCAGCCATCGCCGGCGTTCAGCACCGGGCAGTCGACCTTGTCGGCGATCAGCTGCACCGCGCCCGAGGAACTGTGCCGGATGACGATCACGTCCGCCCGCATCGCGTTCAGCGTCACGGCGGTGTCGATCAGCGTCTCGCCCTTCTTCACGCTTGACTGACCCGCGTGCATGTTGACCACGTCCGCGCCCAGCCGCTTGCCGGCGATCTCGAACGACAGCAGCGTGCGGGTGCTGTTTTCGAAGAAGGCGTTGATCTGCGTCACGCCCTTCAGCCGAAGATCGCCTGCCGCGCGGCTGCGATTGGCGTCGATCCATTGCTCCGCTTCATCGAGCAGGAAAAGAATCTCATGGGGCTGCAGCCCCTCGATCCCGGTCAGGTGCCGATGCGGGAAAACGGCGCCGCCATCGATCATGGCGGCGGGGCGGTGGTCTGAGATAGGCATCGAGGCGACCGGTTAGGACGAGCCGCGCGCCGGCGCAAGGTCAGGCGAGCGGCACATTCACCAGTGCGTCGATCGCCCCCTGCAGGATATAGGCGGCGGCCAGCTTGTCGACGCGTTCGGCGCGCTTGGCGCGGCTCAGGTCCTCCGCGATCATCTGCCGCTCGACGGCGACGGTCGACCAGCGTTCGTCCCACAGGAAGATCGGCAGGTTCAGGTCGTCGAGGTTGCGCGAAAAGGCGCGGACCGACTGGGTTCGCGGCGAGTCGCTGCCGTCCATGTTCAGCGGCAGGCCGATGACGATACCCCGTACCGATTGCTGGCGGATCAGCGTGGTCAGCTGCGCCTTGTCGGCAGTGAACTTCGTCCGGTTGACCAGCACGGCCGGGCTGGCGAAGCTCCATCCGGCATCGCACAGCGCGGTCCCGATCGTCTTGGTCCCGACATCCAGCCCGATCAGGCGGCCCCCTTCGGGCAGCGCTTCGCGGAACAGGCTACGGTCTTCGGTAATCATCTTTTTTCCCAAGCCGCCAACCGGCGCAGAGCGTCGGCGCGGACATTCGCCCAGAACAGGCTGTAGTCGTAGACGTGCCAGTTGTTGCCCGGCAACACATAGGGGCCAAGGTCCGGCGGGCTGTCGCCGATCGACAGGAAGCCGCGTTCGGTACAGCGTGCCGGTACCAGCCCCGGGGTCATCGTCGCGTTCTGCAACGCCTTGTCGGGGATCAGCGTGCCCAGATTGGCACTGGCCGGGGCCTGCGCATCGGGCGTGCCGGTCAACGGGTTGGTACAGACCATCGGCGTACCGGCCCGCGATCGTCCGTCGAACCCGGTCGAAGCGTCATACTGCTCGACGATCAGCGACGGGTCGGCCGGATCGGCAAAGCTCTGCCACGACAACAGGCACCCTGCTTGGTCCGCGCTCGCACATTCGGGCAGGCCCAGCGCCGGGATGTCGGTCACCTTCGACACCGGCCAGCCGACGACATAGGCCGCGACGATCCGGCGGGCGAGTGGCGTACCCGCAACTTTCTCGCGCAACAATCGTATGAGGTGCAGCGCGCCCTGGCTATGCCCGGCCAGGATGATCGGTCGCGACGGGTCTACTTCGCCGAGGAAGCGGTCGAACGCCGATTCGATGTCGTGATAGGCAAGGTCCAGCGCCTGCGTGGCTGCCGCCTCGCTGGTCAGGAACGCGCCGAACGTCGCCTGGCGATAGCGCGGCGCCCATACCCGACCGGCAGCCGTGAAGGCACTGGCCTGTCCGCGCAGGAAGATGCGGGCGCGCTCGTTCGTCTCCGCATCGTCCAGCGCAGCATTCCACCGATCGGTCCCGACGAAGGAGGTCGGATGAATGAAGAAGATGTCCGCGTCGCCCGGTGTCGTGCGCTCGACCCCAGGCGGCAGCCAGTCGACCGGTGTGTTCGTCAGGCCGGGGCGGGCGAACCACATCGCCTTGTCGGCATACATTCGCGACGGGATGGTCGGTTCGGCGCGAAACGCCACGCCCGGTACCAGCGCCCGCCGCAACAGGTCGTTGCCGAACATGCGATAGGCGACCGCCCCCGCGATCACGAGGACGATCAGCGTCGCCACGATATATAGGAATTTGCGCGCCAATCCGGACTCCACCGCTTTTCCCCGCACCGATGCGGGATGGCGCGGACGGGTGCAACCGCTTTGCGGGTGCTTGTGGGGGGCGTGTCGTAATGCTAGCCGCCCTTTCCATGTCCGTCGAACCTGCAACCGTAAAGCGCGTGGCCGGCCTTGCCCGTATCGCGATCACCGATGCCGAAGCCGAAAAGCTGGCACCCGAACTCGGCAACATCCTTGGCTGGATCGAACAGCTGGGTGAGGTCGATACCCAGGGTGTCGAGCCGATGACCGCGGTCATTCCCAACCATCTGCGCCTGCGTGCCGACGTCGTGACAGACGGCGACGTGCGCGACCGGGTGCTGGCCAATGCGCCGCAGGGCGAACATGGCTTTTTCACCGTTCCGAAAGTGATCGAATAGTGTCGAACCTGACCGATCTTGGCGTTGCTGCGATCCGTGACGGCGTGCGCGCCGGGACCTTTTCGGCGCGCGACGTGGCCGATGCGTTCATCACCGCCGTCGCCGCTGCCAAGCCGCTGAACGCCTTCCTCGTCGAAACGCCGGACCATGCGCTGACCGCTGCCCGTGCCGCCGACGATGCACGTGCAGCCGGCGAAACGCTTAAGCCGCTGGCGGGCGTGCCCATCGGCATGAAAGATTTGTTCTGCACGCAGGGCGTGGAGACGACGGCTGCAAGCGGCATCCTGAAGGGCTTTGTTCCCCAGTATGAATCGACCGTGTCGGGCAATTTGTGGAATGCCGGCGCGGGGATGCTGGGCAAGCTGAACCTCGACCAGTTTGCGATGGGATCGTCCAACGAAACCAGCGCGTTCGGCAATGTCATCTCGCCGTGGCGCCGCCCCAACGACACCGCGCCGATGGCGCCGGGGGGATCGTCGGGGGGCTCGTCGGCGGCGATCGCCGCGCGGCTGTGCCCGGCGGCGACCGGCACCGATACCGGTGGCTCCATCCGCCAGCCCGCCGCGTTCGTCGGCATTACCGGCATCAAGCCGACCTATGGCCGCTGCTCGCGCTATGGCGTCGTCGCCTTCGCTTCGTCGCTCGATCAGGCCGGGCCGATGGCGCGCGACGTGCGCGACTGCGCGATCATGCTGGAGGCGATGGCCGGGTTCGATCCCAAGGATTCGACCTCGCTCGACCTGCCGGTGCCCGCATGGGAAGCGGGGCTGAACGCCGGTATGGCGGGCAAACGCGTCGGTATCCCGAAGGAATATCGCGTCGATGGAATGCCGCCGGAGATCGAGGCGCTGTGGCAGCAGGGCATCGACTGGCTGAAGGATGCGGGGGCGGAGATCGTCGAGGTCTCGCTGCCGCACACCAAATACGCGCTGCCGGCCTACTACATCATCGCGCCGGCGGAAGCGTCGTCGAACCTCGCGCGCTATGACGGTGTGCGGTACGGTCAGCGGGTCTTGCCCGAGGGTGCCGGCCTGCAGGACATGTATGCCGCGACCCGCGCCGGCGGGTTCGGCGACGAGGTGAAGCGCCGGATCATGATCGGCACCTATGTGCTCTCGGCCGGCTTCTACGATGCGTATTACACGCAGGCGCAGAAGGTGCGGACGCTGATCGCGCGAGACTTCGAAGCGGCGTTCGAACAGTGCGACGTGCTGCTGACCCCGACCGCGCCGTCGGCAGCGTTCGCGCTGGGCGAAAAGAGCGCCGATCCGATCGCGATGTACCTCAACGACGTGTTCACCGTGCCGTCGTCGCTGGCGGGCCTGCCGGCGATGAGCGTGCCGGGCGGTGTCGACAAGGACGGGCTGCCGCTGGGCCTGCAGATCATCGGCAAGCCGCTCGACGAGCAGGGCGTGCTGAACGCGGGACTCGCGATCGAGCAGCGCGCCGGCTTCGTCGCCCGTGCGGACAAGTGGTGGTAATTGCCGAATTCCTCATCGAGGCGATCGGATCGGTGGTGGAAACCATCATCGATCTGGTGCCCGACGGGAAATCGAAGACGAAGCGCACGACCTCCGACGGGCCGAAGCCGGTCCCGAGGAGCCAGATGGAACAGCGGCCGCCGACCGGCCCGTATGAAGAGCGATGACATGAGCGATTACCGCATCCGTGGTGCCACCGGCGACTGGGAGGTCGTGATCGGCCTGGAAGTCCATGCGCAGATCACGTCGAACGCCAAGCTGTTTTCCGGCGCGGCGACCGCGTTCGGCGCGGAGCCGAATACGCAGGTCTCGCTTGTCGATGCCGCGATGCCGGGCATGTTGCCGACCCCGAACCGCGAATGCATTCGGCAGGCGGTGCGCACCGGCATGGCGATCGACGCGGTCATCAACAAATGGTCGCGGTTCGACCGCAAGAATTATTTCTACGCCGATCTGCCGCAGGGCTACCAGATCAGCCAGCTCTATCATCCGCTGGTCGGTGAGGGGGCGATCACCGTCGTCCTCGACGAGAAGGATCCGAACAGCCCGACCAAGACGATCGGCGTCGAACGCATCCATGTCGAACAGGACGCCGGCAAGTTGATGCACGACCAGCATCCGACGCGTTCCTATGTCGACCTGAACCGATCTGGCGTCGCGCTGATGGAAATCGTCAGCCGCCCGGACATGCGTTCGCCTGCGGAAGCAGGGGCTTACCTGTCGAAGCTTCGGACGATCCTGCGCTATGTCGGGTCGTGCGACGGCAATATGGACCAGGGATCGATGCGCGCCGACGTCAACGTGTCTGTGCGCCGTCCGGGTGAGGAACTGGGTACGCGGACCGAAACGAAGAACGTCAACTCGGTGCGCTTCGTCATGGCCGCGATCGAATATGAGGCCAACCGCCAGGTCGCGGTGATCGAGGATGGCGGCCGCATCGTGCAGGAAACCCGCCTGTTCGACCCGGACAAGAGTGTGACCCGGTCGATGCGGTCGAAGGAAGACGCGCACGATTATCGCTATTTCCCCGATCCCGACCTGCTGCCGCTCGAACTGGACGATGCCT
Organism: uncultured Sphingomonas sp.; assembly: GCA_913777295.1. Lineage (GTDB taxonomy): Bacteria > Pseudomonadota > Alphaproteobacteria > Sphingomonadales > Sphingomonadaceae > Sphingomonas. Next base: position 14,005 of record CAJYRU010000070.1, read on the forward strand.
TTCTCGACGAATGCCGTGCGTCGCTGCCCGAACTGCCCGATGCCAAGCGCAAGCGGTATGAGGGCGAACTTGGCCTGTCCGCCTACAACGCCGCGGTGCTGACGGCGGAGGTCGAAACGGCGCGCTGGTTCGAGGCGTTGCTGGCCGAATGCGGTTCGGACGTCCCGGCAAAGTCGGCCGCGAACTGGTTGATTTCCGACCTTTATGGCGCCCTGAACCGTCTCGGTAAGGGCATCACCGATAGCCCGGTGTCGCCCGCGCAGGGGGCGGAACTGCTTAAGCTCGTTGCCGACGGCACGCTGTCGGGCACGCTGTCGAAGCAGGTGTTCGAAATCATGCTCGAAACCGGGCAGGGCGCCAATGCCATCGTCGAGGAACGCGGCCTCAAGCAGACCAGCGATACCGGCGCGATCGAGGCGGTGATCGCCGAGGTCATGGAAAAGAACGCCGACAAGGTCGCCGATTATCGCGGTGGCAAGGACAAGCTGTTCGGCTTCTTCGTCGGGCAGACGATGAAGGCGATGGGCGGCAAGGCCAATCCGGGCGTCGTCAACGATCTGCTGAAGAAGGCGCTGGGATGATGAAGACGACGCGACGCGCACTGTTGGTGGCGCTGGCCTTTGCTGGTCCGGCTTTCGCACAGGTGCCGGCCCCGCAACCGGCGGCCCAGCCGCCGCTGCCGCGCGTCGCGATCGTAACTACTGCCGGCACGCTGACCGTCGAGGTCGAAGTAAAGCGCGCGCCGATCACCGCCGCCAATTTCCTGCGCTATGTCGATCAGAAGCGGCTGGATGGAACGAGCTTCTACCGGATCGTGAAGGTCGGACCGGAATTCGGCTTCGTCCAGTTCGGGCCGCACACCGATGCGAAGAAGATGTTGCCCCCGATCAAGCATGAGCCGACGACGCAGACCGGCCTGTCGCACACCGATGGCACTCTGTCGGTCGCGCGGCTGGCCGTCGGGACCGCGCGCGGCGAATTCACCATTTCGGTCGGGGATCAGCGCCGTACGCTCGACGCCGCGCCGGGCGTCCCGGCCGACGGACAGGGCTACGCCGCCTTTGCGCGGATCGTCGATGGCCGCGATGTGCTGGTGAAAATCCTCGATACCCCGGTCGATCCGGCGAAGGCGAGCAACGGCGCGTTTAAGGGCGAGATGCCGGCGGCTCCGATTAAGATCATCACCGCGCGGCGGGTGGCCGGGTAGCGGCACATATAGTCCAGGCCGAACGTCACCCCAGCGATGGCTGGGATGACATTCGTGGCGCCGGCGGCCGTTACTGCCCGTCACTCTCCTGATTGCGGACAACCCCACCCGAACCACCGGCGGTGTCCGGCGATACGGTCGGTTCGGTCGGCGACGTCGCGCCGCTGTCGGTCCCGCCACGTTCGACGTCACCGTTGACGGCGTCGACCGCCCGTTCGATGTCACTGCGACGATCGGTGTCGTCCTGCGGCGCGCTGTCGGGATGGGTGCTGCGATCGCGGTCGCCCATGTCAGTTACCCTCCATGACCGGCTGGCCGGGAACCGGCGTAACACCCGGATCGCCGCCCGGCATCGGGCTGGGCACGTCAACATCAGGGCCGGGAACGTCGATTTCGGGTGGCGGGGCGGAAGGCTGGCCCGGTTCGCTCTGCGGGACCGGATGCTCGGGCGGCGGGGTGGTGGGGGTGACACCCGGTTCCGGAGCGGGCGTTTCGGCGGGGATCGGCGGTTCGACGGGCATGATCTGTCTCCTCTTCCGCTTACCAACGTCCGGCGTCCATGGCGGTTGCGGGAGGGATGCAACTCTGCGAAGCGTGGCGACTTGCCCCGACGCGCACGGCTGCTATAGACGCGCCCGTGCCGGCGGCGTCCGCTCGGCGGGCGTGGCGGAACTGGTAGACGCGCTGGATTTAGGTTCCAGTA
>CAJYRU010000071.1 GCA_913777295.1 uncultured Sphingomonas sp.
GCTTCGTCGATGTCGAGTTCGAGCCGTTCGGGCGGCAGGCCCGATCGCGCGACGGCATTGGCGATGATCGCGGGCAGCGCGGGATTGGAGAATTGCGCCCCCGACAGATTGACCGACAGACGGGGGCGGCCCGGCCATGCGGCGGCATCGTGGCACGCGGTACGCAGGACCCATTCGCCGATCGATTCGATGAGCTTGCTTTCTTCTGCCACGCCCAGGAATTCGGCGGGCAGCAACGTGCCGCGCGTGGGATGTTCCCAGCGCAGCAGCGCCTCGAACCCGGTGATGCGGTTGTCGTCCAGCGCAACGATCGGCTGGTACACGATCCGCATCTGGTCGAGCGACAGAGCGACGCGCAGGTCGTCCTCCATCTGCCGCCGCGAGCGTGCCCCGTCGAGCATCGCGTCGTTGAAGAAGCGGGCGACGCCGCGCCCGGCATCCTTTGCGGCATAGAGCGCGAGATCGGCATGGGTGACGAGCGCGTCGGGGGTCGCGCCGTGATCGGGCGATACCGCGATGCCGACCGAACAGCCGATCGATACCGCCGTGCCGTTCAGGAAATAGGGTTGCGACAGCGCGGTGATGATCGCCTGTGCCAGCCCGACCATTTCCGCCCGGCTGCCGATGCGGGGCAGGATCACCTTGAACTCGTCGCCGCCCAGCCGCCCGACCAGCCCGGCATCGCCGACGGTGCGCAGCAGCCGCTGCGCCACCTGTTTCAGCAGCGCGTCGCCGACCGGATGGCCCATCGTGTCGTTGACCGCCTTGAACCGGTCTAGGTCGAGCAGGAACAGCGCGGTGCCGTCATAGCCCGGCTGCGCCAGCGTCTGTTCCAGCGACATCCGCATCCGTTGCCGGTTGGCGAGACCGGTCAGGCTGTCGAACAGGGCGAGGCGGGTGATCGCGGCATTGGATTGCTGCACGGCGGCGATGTCGGTGCCGGTGCCGACGAACCCTTCGAACCGGCCATAGGGGTCGGTGAACGGGCTGCCCGATACGGTCCAGTTGCGTTCGCCCTGGCCAGATGCGGCCGGGGTCACGGCATAGTTCGAAAATGCGGTGCGCGCCGACAGGTGAAAGGCGATGGTCCGTTCGGCGTCGCCGTCGCCCGAATCGTCACCGGCGATGCGCAGAATGTCGACCAGCGGCGCGCCGATCGGATCGATGCCCGCGACGGCGAACACCGCGACGATCTTGTCGCTCAGATACGCGATGCGACCGTTGCGATCGGTCTGCCAGAACCAGTGGGGGCTGTGATTCTCCGCCTCGCGGATCAGGCGGAGCGGGCGATCGGCCGGCGCGCGTGCACTGTCGTCGGTCCCCTGGACCAACGACCGCAGTGCCGCCTTCAAACCGCCGCTCGCCAATGTGCTTCCCCTGGGTGGTGCCGGGCGAGGATAGCGCGAGACAAGTGAACGAATTCTTTGCGTGGGCGTGCCGACACCCTGTAGGGCGGGAAAGATTTTCGACTGACATGGACCCCATGATGACCGTCACCATCACCGAATCCGACCTGATCGACAGCGTCGCCGACGCGCTGCAGTTCATCAGCTACTATCATCCGATGGACTATATCCGCGCGCTGGGCGAGGCCTATGCCGCCGAGACGTCGCCCGCCGCCAAGGACGCGATCGCGCAGATCCTGACCAACAGCCGGATGTGTGCCGAGGGGCATCGCCCGATCTGCCAGGATACCGGCATCGTCACCGTGTTCGTGAAATGGGGGCAGGACTGCCGGCTGGACAGCGAGCGGTCGTTGCAGGAGGTCGTCGATGAAGGCGTGCGCCGCGCGTACCTGCACCCGGAAAACAAGCTGCGCGCATCGATCCTCGCCGATCCGGCGTTCACGCGCCGCAATACGAAGGACAATACGCCGAGCGTCCTGCACGTCGAGATGGTGCCCGGCGACAAGGTCCATGTCGACGTCGCGGCCAAGGGCGGTGGGTCGGAAAACAAGTCCAAGTTCAAGATGATGAACCCGAGTGATTCGATCGTCGACTGGGTGCTGGAGATGATCCCGCAAATGGGTGCGGGCTGGTGCCCGCCGGGCATGATCGGCATCGGCATCGGCGGTACGGCGGAAAAGGCGATGCTGCTCGCCAAGGAATCGCTGATGGCGCCGATCGACATGGGCCAGCTGAAGGCGCGCGGGGCGCAGACCGACATCGAGGCGCTGCGCATCGAACTGATGGACAAAGTCAACGCGCTCGGCATCGGCGCGCAGGGGCTGGGCGGGCTGTCGACCGTGCTGGACGTCAAGATCCTCGACTGGCCGACCCATGCCGCGTCCAAGCCGGTCGCGATGATCCCGAACTGCGCCGCGACCCGCCACGCGCATTTCACGCTGGACGGTTCGGGTCCGGCCTATCTGGAACAGCCCAACCTTGCCGACTGGCCCGACGTCAACTGGACCCCGGACAAGGCGGCGATCCGCGTCGATCTCGACACGCTGACCCCCGAAGTCGTGGCGACGTGGAAGCATGGCGACCGGCTGCTGCTGAACGGCAAGATGCTGACCGGGCGTGATGCCGCGCACAAGCGGATCGCCGACATGCTGGCGAAGGGCGAGG
>CAJYRU010000072.1 GCA_913777295.1 uncultured Sphingomonas sp.
GCCTGCGCTGGGATGACGTTTGTGGTTTCACGCCTCCGCGCCGGCCTCCTCCAGCAACCACTGCCGGAACCGGTCGAACAACGGACTGTGGCTGCTGCTGCGCGGCCACACCAGATAATAGGCTTCCGACGCGCTCAGCGTCACGTCGAGCGGGATCACCAGCGCCCCCGATTCCAGCTCCGGCCGGATCAGGAACGACGGGATCAGCGCCACGCCCATTCCCGCCGCCGCGGCATGGGCCAGCATCAGGAAATGCTCGTACACCGGCCCGTCGCCGATCGCCGCATCGGCCAGCCCCGCCGCCGCAAACCATCGCCCCCACGCCTCGGGCCGCGCCTCCAGCGACAGCAGCGGATGCGCCAGCAGGTCGGCGGGCGTCGCCACCGGGTTGCGCGCCAGCCAGTCGGGCGAACACACCGCCACCACATCCTCGTGAAACAGCAGCGCATGGTCCGCCCCCGGCCAGTCGGGCAGGCCGAAATGGATCGCCGCGTCGAACCGCTCCTCGGCGAAATCGAACGGATAGGATCGCGCCGCGAAGTTCACCAGCAATTCGGGATGCCGCGCGGTCAGCCCCGGCAGGCGCGGGGCCAGCCAGCGCATCCCGAAACTGGGCAGGGTCGCGATCGTCAGCGCGCGATCGGCGACCGGCGTCAGCAATCGCCGCGTGGCGCTGCGCAACTTCTCGACCGCAGGCCCCACCGCCTCGGCATAGGCCAAGGCCGCCGGAGTCGGCGTCACCCGCCGCCCGCGCCGTTCGAACAACGCCACGCCCAGCCAGTCCTCCAGCAGCGCGATCTGCCGGCTGATCGCGCTCTGCGTCAGCGCCATCCGCTTGGCCGCGCGGGAGAAACTGCTGGTCTCCACCGCCGCCAGGAAACTGGCGAGGGCGGGGAGTGGAGGCAACTCGCGGCGGTGCACGTCGTGATGATCGTTGGGCATGTAAGGCGGACCGGGATGGGCGGGGTTACGTTCGACTGACGCTGACACCCACCGCCGACGACGGCAAGCTAATCATACCAAAAGCGCATCAGAGGACAGCGCAACCCTGTCGCACACCCCTTCCCCACCAGCCCCGTTCGGTTCGAGCAGCTTCGAGCTTGTCGAGAAGCGGGAGTCGAGAACCCGGTCGTTTGGGGCACCCCCTTCTCGACTACGGTTCTCGACAGGCTCGAACCTGCGCTCGAAGCAGACGGGAGGGATAAGGGGACGGAAATTCTACCCCGCCAACACCACCTGCCCGACCTCGATCACCGGCACCTCCCACGGATGCGCCGCGACGATCGCCGCCAGCTCCGCCGCAATATCCGCGCCCTCAGCGGCATAGCTCTTGACCACCACGGTCGGCACCACCGCCGGCTCCCCCGCGCGGCCGGTCGTCGGCACCGCATCCGCCTGCGGCACAAAGCTCTCCAGGCCGAAGCCCAGTTCGAACACGCCACGATACGGCCCGATCGCGCCCAGCACGTCGCTGCCCCGGATCACGCCGACCACCGCCGACAACAGCGCATCGTCGGCCAGCGCCGCCGCCTCGCCCGCCTGCAGCCGCGCCAGCACGTTCGCCGGCACCGGGCAATGCACGCGCACCACCTGCATCGGCGTCACAGCAGCAGCCAGTCGTTGCGCGTCCGCTTGACCTCGCCCCCGCCCTGCCGCCGCGCCAGTTCGGTTTCGGCGGTGAAGCGGACATCCTCGTCGCGATCGGTCAGGAACCCCTCGAGCGAATCGTCGTCGATCTCGGTCCATGCCCGCCCGCGATCGGGGCCATAGCGCACGCGCGGCAGCAATCCGGGCTGGCGCGACCATTCCAGCAGCTGACCGATCGACGCTTCGTTCAACATGTCGCGCAGGTGGAATGCGGTCACATAGGCATCGGGAAACGCGCGGTGTGCCGGCAGCCCGCGCTCATGCTCCATGCCGTACGGCTTGCGCCAATAGCGCAGCATCTGGTTCGAGAAGCCCGGCGAGTCCGGCCACAGCCGCATCGCGCACTTCCACGTACAGATCCAGTCGGCGCCGTGGGTCAGCTGCGCGGTGCAGAATTTCTGCTCGAAATCGGCACGATGCGCCGCCAGCGCGATGCGCCGGGGATAGGGGTCCAGCACCCGGCGGGCAATGTCCTGCCACCATGGCGCGTCGGCCACCTGTTCGTCGAGGATGTGATGCACCGCCTGCGTCACCGGCGGGATCGGGCGGCCGGGATTGACGAAATGCTGCCCGCCCTCGCCCGACAATTCCCAGCGACCGTCCTCGCCCAGCGCGACGTCCTGCCAGCCGACCTCGCACACGCCATGCACCGGCGGGGCCTGCCCCGTGGTTTCGAGGTCGACGACACGGATGATCTGCGCTTGGGCCATGGGTTTCAAATGGCGTGTCCGATGCGGAAAAGCCACCCCGGGGGGACACAGGGTTCGAATGGCGCAACCCGTCGCCCGATCACGTCGCCCCAGCGAAGGCTGGGGCCTTTATAGGCTCTTGCCCCGCCCGATTACCGGGAGATCCCAGCCTTCGCTGGGATGACGTCCGTGTCTGTAGGACGAACAAGGCCCCACCCCCGCACCACCCCCGACGCCGCCAGCTGCGCATTCACCTCCGCCAGCAACCGCTGCAACGCCGCTTCGTCGCGCGCCTCGGCCCGCGCCGTCAGCACGTCCTGCGTGTTCGAAGCGCGCAGCAGCCACCAGCCGTCGGCCGTCGTCACCCGCGCACCATCGGTCGTGTCCACCGCCGCCCCTGCCGCCTGCAACCGCGCCAGCACTTCGTCGACCACCGCGAACTTGCGCTCCTCGCTGACCCGAAACCGCAACTCCGGCGTATTCACCATCTCCGGCATCGCATCGCGCAGCTCGCTCAGCGACCGCCCGCTCAAGTGGATCGCGCGGATCAGCCGCACCGCGCCGTAGGGCGCATCGTCGAAGCCGAACTCGTCGCCCCCGAAAAAGATATGGCCCGACATTTCGGCGGCCAGCGGCGCGCCGGTTTCGTGCATCTTGGTCTTCATCGGGCTGTGGCCGGTCTTCCACATCAGCGGCGTGCCGCCCAGCTCGGCGATGCGGTCGAACAGCGCCTGGCTGGCCTTTACGTCGGCGATGATCGTCGCGCCCGGCGTCTCCTTCAACGCCGGTTCGGCAAGGATCGCGAGCAGCTGGTCGCCCCACAACACCCGTCCCTGCCCGTCGACCGCACCGATCCGGTCGCCATCGCCATCGAAAGCCAGTCCGAAATCGAGCTGCTTCTCCGCGACAAGCCGTTGCAGATCGACCAGATTTTCGACTTCGGTAGGATCGGGATGGTGGTTCGGAAAATGGCCGTCGACATTCGTAAACAGCAGGTGATGCTCGCCCGGCAGCAGCTGGACCAGCCGCTCGATCACCGGCCCGGCCGCGCCGTTGCCGGCGTCCCAGCCGATGCGATAGCTGCCCCCGGCATAGCCCGCGATCAGCCGGCCGACATAGGTGTCGGTGAAATCATGGTCCGAAACGGAGCCTTGCCCGTCGTCCCAATCGCCCGCCGCCGCCATCGCCCCGATCCGCTGGATGTCCACCCCGAAGAATGGACGCCGCTGCATCACCATCTTGAAGCCGTTATACTCGGCGGGATTATGGCTGCCGGTTATCTGTATGCCGCCATCGACCTCCAGCACCGCTTCGGCATGATATAGCATCGGCGTCGGCGCCAGGCCGATGCGAACCACATCGACGCCGCTCTGCGTCAGCCCCGCGACCAGCGCGACTTCCAGTTCGGGCGACGACAGCCGCCCGTCACGGCTGACCACCACCCGCGTACCGCCCGCGCGGCGCAGCAGCGTGGCGAAACACCGCCCGATCGCCCGCGCATCGTCCACGCCCAACGTCCGCTCGACGATGCCGCGAATATCGTACTCGCGCAGCGAACTCGGGTGGAAGTTGTGGGACATGCGTCAAATCCTGCCGATTGCGGGGCCGGCGACCTTATGCCCAAGCGGCCGGGCTGAGTAGGGTCGTCTTCTTGGAAAAGATCAGTGCCGGAGCCGCCCCAGCAGCACATCGCGCGCGGCATTGATCCGCCGCGCCAGATCGGCCGAGCCGCCGCGATCGGGATGCACCGCCTGCATCAACCGCTTGTGCGCCGCGCGGATCTCTCCTGCCTTGGCATCGCTGCCGACCCCAAGGATCGCCCGAGCCTCCGCCTCGCTGCCGACCTTCTTCGGCTTGGCACGCAGCCACAGCCAGAACGCGACCAGCAGCGACAGGATCAGGACCAGCTTGACCATGGCGGGTCAGACGACGATCGGCGAACCGGCCGGTTCGGGCAGCTGCAACCCACCCATCATCTCGCGCAGCTCCTGCCGCGCGGCGACATGCGCCAGCCCCATCTCGCCGAATTCGTTGCGGTCGAGCATGGTCAGCCCCGACGGGAACAGCTCGCGATAGATCACGCGCTCGGAGAGGCCCGGGGTGACGCGAAACCCGACCCGCTTCGACAGCGAATTGATCGCCTCCGACACGCGCCGCATGTTGCGCGCCTCGATATGCTGCAACCGGTTGCGCAGCACGACCCAGTCGATCGTCGAACCGTCGATCTTCGCGCGATGCTTGCGCGTTTCCCAGATCAGTTCGGAATAGAAGCTGGGCCGCGTCACCTTGAACGTGTCGGGATCGACCTGCCCGATCAGGTCGAAATCGACGAAGCTGTCGTTCATCGGCGTGACCAAAGTATCGGCGTTCGTCACCGCGATCCGCGCGAAGCGGTCGTCGCGGCCCGGCGTGTCGATGACCATATATTCGGCCTGCTCGCCCAACCGCCCCAGACAGTCGTTGAACCACGCCATGCTTTCGCCGTCATGGGTTTCGTAGACCGGCATGGGCAGGTTGCGCCCGGTACGCTTGATCGTCTCGGCACGATTGTCGAGATAGCGCCCCAGCGTCCGCTGGCGATGGTCGAGGTCGAAACAGGCGACACGCGCGCCCTTTGCGGCCAGCGCGATGGCGACGTGTACCGCCGTCGTCGACTTGCCGGTGCCGCCCTTTTCATTGGCGAACACGATGACGTGCAATCGATCCGAAGCTTCGTCCAAAGCGCACTAACCCAAGCTTGTTGATCCGCGGCGGCTTGCCCCATAGAAGCCGCCTCCCCCGTCCATATCGAAGGGCCATCGGCCGTGCAAATTATCCGTCGACTGGAGGCGCTTCGCGAAGCGCTGGCCGCCTATGCCGCAGCGGGCGAGGCCGTGGCGCTGGTGCCGACCATGGGCGCGCTCCACGCCGGGCACATGGCGCTGGTCGATGCCGCCCGCCGCCTCGCCCCCCGCGTCGTCGTCTCGATCTTCGTGAACCCGAAGCAGTTCGGCCCGAACGAGGACCTCGCCCGCTATCCCCGGCGGGAGGCGACCGATGCGCAGATGCTGACCGAAGCCGGCGTCGACATCCTGTGGGCGCCCGAGTTGGACGAGATGTACCCTACGGGCTTCGCCACGAACGTCAGCGTGGCCGGCGTCAGCGAGGTGCTGGACGGCGCGCATCGCCCCGGCCATTTCGATGGCGTCGCCATCGTCGTCGCCAAACTGTTCGGGCAGGTCCGGCCAAGCGTCGCCCTGTTCGGCGAAAAGGATTTCCAGCAATTGGCCGTGGTCCGCCGGATGACCGCCGACCTCGACCTGAGCGTGGAGATCGTCGGCATCCCGACCCAGCGCGAGGATGACGGCCTCGCTTTGTCGTCGCGCAACATCTATCTCGACGATGACGAACGCGCCCGCGCCGTCACCCTGCCGCGCGCGATGGGCGTCGCCAAACGCGCGATCGAGCGCGGCGACGATGTGGCGACCGCGCTGTCCGCCGCGATCGCGACCCTCACCCGCGCCGGGTTCGAACCCGATTACGTCACGCTGGTCCACGCCGACACGCTGCGCGATCCGGTGCGCGGCCAGCCGGCCCGCCTGCTCGCCGCCGCCCGGATCGGCACGACACGGCTGATCGACAATATCGCGGTCGAGTTCGGGTAAGCCGCAGTCCTGCACGCTATACGCCACAACCGTCATCCCAGCGCAGGCTGGGGTCTTTCGGTAGTGGCGCGCCGCAGGAGCCACGGGAGTCCCCAGCCTGCGCCGGGGCAACGGTTTCACCGGATCACATCCGCACCAGCATCCACAGCGCCATCGCCACCATCAGCACATTTTCCAGCAGCGACACGAACCCCAGCGGCACGTTGCTGTTGCCACCGACACAGGCGCATTTGAGCGAACGCCGCTCGATATAGACCGCCTTCACCACCGACACCGCGCCGATCGTCCCGATCACCAGTGCCACGGGGATTGCGATCCACAGCAGTGCCCCAGCGATCATCAATACCCCGGCCAGCCCCTCCGCCCACGGATAGACCCATGCATAGCGCACCACCCGCTGCGCCAGCAGGTCATAGTTCAGGAACCCGTTGGCAAAGCCATCGATGTCGCGCAGTTTCTGGAGCGATAACAGACACATGGCGATGCCGACGAACCACTCCCCCGCCCGCATCGTGAACACGTCGCCGAACGCCGAAAAGCTGGCCGCCCCGGCGATCGCCGCCGCCATGCCGAAGATGGCGGCGACCGGCGCATAGGTCGTTGCCTTGGGATCGCGGACCTTCAGCCCCAGGAACCGGCGCAGGTCATCATGCCCGCCGATCCGCTCGCCATCGATGAAGGTCTGCGGCGTGGTCTTCACGCCCTGCCCGGCCTTGAACGCATCGACCGCTTCGCGCGTCGTCAGGTGCCGGTCCTCGACCGCATAGCCATGCCGCTCCAGCAGATCGAGCGCCCGCCGCCCGAACGGACAGACATGGTCGGGCATCACCATGCGATACAGGGTTGCGGTCTTCGCCATGCGTCCTCCTAGTCGCTGCGATATGGGATACGCGCCCCGGGCCGGAACCCCGCAAGATGCGCTTTCCTACAGCGCGCCGCCCTGTCAGGCTCGGGCAGTTCTTTGACATCGCCGCCATGGATAGGGTGCCGTCACCCCGATCCCAGCCGTACCCCCGCGCAGGCGGGGGTCCAGAGCCACGACCGCTACCGGCAGTGACCAACCACCCTGGATCCCTGCCGGCGCGGGGATACACCAGGAAGGCAAAACGTCACGGGTGCGGACTCGTGAACTTTGCCCTACCCGCTATTGCGCAGCGCGGTTGCGATCGCGTTGATCGACAGCAAAATCCCCTCGCCGATCCGGGCATCCGCCTCGCCCGCGCGATGCCGCTTGAGCAATTCGATCTGCAACAGGTTCAGCGGTTCGATATACGGCGTGCGCAGCCGGATCGAGGCCTCCAGCGCCAGGTTCTTCTCCAGCAGCCGCGTTTGGCGGGTGACCGACAACAGCCCGTCATGCGTCGCCTGCCACCCGTCGCGAATCCGGCCGAAGATCGCCTCGGCCAGCGCCTTGTCCTCCACCAACCCGGCATAGCGCGCCGCGACGTCCATGTCGGACTTGGCCAGCACCATCTCCATATTGGCCAGCGTCGCGGCGAACAGTGGCCATGCGCTGGCCATCTCGCGCAGCAGTCCCTTGTCCTCGAACCCGGTCAGCGCCGCGCCGACGCCGTACCAGCCCGGCAGCATGATCCGCGCCTGTGCCCAGCTGAACACCCACGGGATCGCGCGCAGGTCCTCGATCGCATCGGACTTCTTCCGGCTGGCCGGGCGCGACCCGATCTTCAGGCCCGCGATCTCGGCGATCGGCGTCGCCTGGCGGAAGAAGGTCGTGAAGCCTTCGGTGCCATAGACGAGGCCGCGATAGGTCCTGAACGCCGTATCCGACAGCGCATCCATCGCCGCGGCAAAGCGCGCCGCATCGGCCGGGGACAGCGTTTCGGGCTCTAGGCTGGCAAGCAAGGTCGCCGACGTCATCGCCTCAAGGTTCGTCACCGCACTGTCGCGGGTGCCGTATTTGGCGGCGATCACCTCGCCCTGTTCGGTGATGCGGATGCGGCCCTGCACCGTGTCGTGCGGCTGCGCCCGGATCGCGGCGAAGGACGACCCGCCGCCCCGGCCCACCGCACCGCCGCGCCCATGGAACAGCTGCATCCCGATGCCCGCTTCCTCGAACACCGGTGCCAGCGCGGTCGACCCCTTCGACAGCTGCCACGTCGAGGTCAGATAGCCGCCGTCCTTGTTCGAGTCCGAATAGCCGATCATCACTTCCTGATGACCGCGCTTGCGGGCGATCGCGGCGACCTCTGGCAGCGCCAGCCACTTCGCCATGATTTCCGGCGCGGCCTCCAGATCGGCGACCGTCTCGAACAGCGGGATCGCCATGATATGCGCCTGCGGGGTTTCGCCCGGCACATACAGGCCGCTTTCCTTCAGCAGCAGATGGACCTCCAGCAGGTCCGATACCGACTGTGCCATCGACACGATGTAATGGCGGATGCACTCGCGGCCATAGCGGGCGTGGGCGGCGGCGGCTTCGCGCAGGATCGCCAGTTCGGACGCGGTCTGCTCCGAATAGTCGGCATAGGGACTGACCAGCGGACGCGGACTTTCCAGCTCGCGCCGCAGCAGCGCGACCCGCGCCTCCTCGTCCAGCGCCTTGTAATCCGCCTCGACCCCGGCGACCTGCAACAGTTCGGCGACGACGCTCTCATGGATCACGCTGTTCTGCCGCATGTCGAGCGTGGCGAGGTGGAAGCCGAACGTCTCCACCGCGCGGATCAGCCGGCCGAGCGCCCCGCCGGTCGACAGCGGGCCGTTGCCCTCCTGCACCAGCCCGCGCGCCAGCGTCGCCAGGTCGGTGCGGAACGCCGCCGGATCGGCATAGGGTTCGCCGATCAAGTTCCCCGGACGCGGCGCGGCCTTGCCGGTCAGCTTGCTGTACGTCGCGGCGAGGCGCGCATAGACGCCGCTGATCGCCCGGCGGAACGGCTCGTCGGCGCGGCTCGGGGCATTGTCGCCGCTCTTGTCGGCCAGCGCGGCGATCGCCTCGTCGACGCGCACATGCTCGGTCGAGATCGACAGTTCCGCACCCAGGCTGTGGAGCTGGTCGAGATAATAGCCCAGCACCGCCTCGGCTGCCTTCGACAGGGCCAGGCGCATCGCATCGGCATCGACGAACGGGTTCCCGTCGCGGTCGCCGCCGATCCAGCTGCCGGGCTTCAGGAACGACGGCGGCCGCTCGCCCAGCACCCGCTCCCACCGGGCATAAAGCGCGGGCAGCGTCGGCAGGAAGATATCGCGCAGATAGCTGAGCGCCGTCTCTACCTCGTCGGCGACGTACAGCCGCTCGCGCCGCAGCACCCGGGTCTGCCACAACAGCGCGATCTGGCGCAGGATCGCCTCGTCGACCCGGTCGCCCTCCAGCGTCTCGTCCCGGCCCTGATCCTTCAGGTGCAGCAGGTCGGCGATACGGTTCTTGTGGTCGATCATCGACTTGCGCCGCACCTCGGTCGGATGCGCGGTCAGCACCGGCGCGATCAGGGCATGGTCGAGCAACGCGCGAACCGCCTCCGCGCCGATCCCCTCGGCGGCGAGCTTTTCGAGCGCGGTCGCCACATCCGCCCCCGGCTCGGCGGCAATGCCCTGCCGGTCCTCAGCGAGGTTGGCGAGCATCGAGAACAGCATGAAGCCGCGCACGAACGCGATCGTGTCGTCGAGGCTGAGGCTGTCCAGCCCCAGGTCGATCCCGTCCGCCCCCGCCACTCCGCGATGCCGGTCGACCGAGGTCGATCGGATATGCTCGATCCGCTTGAACAGCGCCTCCCCGCCATAGGTGCGGATGACATCGCCCAGCAGCCGGCCGAGGAAGCGGATGTCGGGATTGTTCGTGATGGGGGGCAGAGTCGTCATAGGCACACTTGCTGCAATGCGGCAGGATTTCGGTCAAGGCACGATGTCGCGGGTGGCCTAAAGCCCTGCCATCGCGTACATCACGCCGGCTGCATTCGATCGCGGCGGACCGTTCGAGGGACTTGACCGATGCCGACGCCGATGACTGCCTGGTGGCAGATCTGGACCGATGCCGCGCGCACCGGGCTGCAATTCTGGGAAACGATGGCCGCCTCCGCGGTCGTGATCGACCGGCGGATGCCCATGATCGATGCGGGGATGCGCAACCCGTGGACCGCCGATCATGTCGAACTGACCGGCATGGTCACCGAAAAGGCGCAAGCCTTTGCCAAGGCCGGCGATTCGCTCGCCCACGACATGGCCGCGATGCAGACGCTGTGGTTGCAGGTGATGCAGGACGCCTGGTCGATCGGCATCGCCGGGCGGATCCCGTCCCCCGCCCGGGTCGCGGCAGGGAGCGACCGCGCGATGCGGCTGGCGGCGGGGATGATCGGTGCCGGCGGCCGTGCACTGACCCCGATCCATGCCAAGGCGACGGCCAATGCCAAGCGGCTGGGCGGCGCGAAGCGGTAGATTTTTCGTCACTCCCGCGAAGGCGGGAGTCGATAAACGCCATCGTGTCGATGGAGCCGGACCCTCGGCGGGTATGGACTCCCGCCTGCGCGGGAATGACGGACGGTTGCTACGGCACAACGCCCCGAAAAAGTCCGCAACCGCACATTGAACCGTTCGGCCCGCGTAACGTTTATGCGGGGAGACCTTCGTTCAGGACGACCCGCGCCATTCCTGCCGCCCGCCCCATTGCCCTATCGGCGCCAGTCCAGCACCGGCCAGCCCCGCTTGCGCGCCAGCGCCTTGAGCGGGGCATGGGCGTTGACCGGAAATGGTTCGTCAGCCCATTCGAAGACCGGGGCATCGGACACATGGTCGCTGTAGAATCGTACCGCCACGTCGCCCCGCGCGATGCCGCGCTGCGCCGCCCATGCCTCGATCGCGCGCAGCTTGGCCGCGCCATAGCAGTTTTCACCGTCGATCCGCGCCAGCACGTCGCCGGTATCGCCCCGCGCCGTCTCCGTCGCGATCACCGCGTCGAAGCCGAGCAGCGCCGCGATCTCCTGCGCATAGAATCGGTAGGATGCGGTGGCGAGGACCAGCATCCGCCCCTCTGCCCGGTCCGCCTCGATCCGCGCCTTCGCCCCGTCGAGCAGGCCGGTGGCAACCGTCGCGCGCGCGAACGCACGCGCCGTCTCGATCAGCCGCGCATCGGGCACCGCGCGGCCCAACACCAGCCGATGGGTCATTTCCTTCAACCGGTCGCGGCCATAGAGTTTCAGCGCATAGCCCGCGACCGCGATGCCCGCGACCGGCAGCAGCCAGAGCGCCCCCCGGCCGCGCTCCCGCAACGCATGGCGCAGGAACGGCGTCCATGTCGCGACGCGGGTGATGGTCTTGTCCATGTCATAGATGGCGAGGTCGCGGTGGCCCATGGCTTCCGCGCGTACCACCTTGCCGCGACGCCGCAAATCGCCGATGGAGGTGGTCGATGAGCGCTTCCGCCGATTTTTCGCACGACCGGGCCGATGGCGGGGGCGTGCTGCGCTTCACCGGCGACCTGTCATTGGCCCATGTCGGCGACCTGCCCGAACGGTTGAACGCCGTCGACGGCGACGTCCGCCGCATCGACCTGTCCGGTGTCGACCGCATCGACACGGTCGGCGCGTGGCTGATCCACCGCTTCGCCCGCGACCGCGATGTGACGATCGACGGACTGGACGACAATAGCCGCCACCTGTTCGACCAGGTCGTAGCCGCCGACGACCCCGTCGTGCGCAAGGACAAGCCGCTCAGCCCGCCCATGCGCGTGCTGGAGGAAATCGGCGACGCCGTATCGGGCAGCGCACGGCAATTGCTTGGCCTGCTCGGCTTCATGGGTGCGACGGTCATCGCGTTCGGCAACGTGCTGCGCCATCCGCGCCGCTTCCGCTTCAACGCGACGGTGCAGCGCTTCGAGGTGGTCGGCGTCGCCGCACTAGGCATCATCGGGCTGATGAGCTTCCTGATCGGCATGGTCATCGCACAACAGGGCGCGGTACAGCTGCGCCAGTTCGGCGCGGAGGTGTTCACGATCAACCTGATCGGCCGCCTGACCTTCCGCGAACTGGGCGTGCTGATGACCGCGATCATGGTCGCGGGCCGCTCCGGCTCGGCGTTCGCCGCACAGCTCGGCACGATGAAGCTGACAGAGGAAATCGACGCGATGCGCACCATCGGCGTATCGCCGATGGAGGCGCTGGTGCTGCCGCGCGTCATCGCCGCGATCGTGATGATGCTGCTGCTCGGCTTCTATGCCTCGATCATCGCGATCATCGGCGGCGGCCTTTTGAGCTGGGCACAGCTCGGCATTCCGCCGATCACCTTCGTCACCCGCATTCGCGAAGTCGTGCCGATCACCGACCTCTATATCGGCCTCATCAAGGCGCCGGTGTTCGGCGCGATCATCGGCATCGCCGGCTGTTTCCACGGGATGCAGGTCGAAAGCGACGCCGAACAGGTCGGCAGCCGCACGACGGCGGCGGTGGTGCAGGCGATCTTCCTCGTTATCGTCCTCGACGCGTTCTTCGCCATCTTCTTCGCATGGATCGGATGGATATGAGCGACGATAACGACGCCATCATCCGCGTGCGCGGCCTGAAGAACGTGTTCGGCGATCAGGTCATTCACGAGAATCTCGACCTCGACGTGCGGCGGGGCGAAATCCTCGGCGTCGTCGGCGGGTCGGGCACCGGCAAGTCGGTGCTGATGCGTTCGATCATCGGGCTGCAGACGCCGGCGGCCGGCACGATCGAGGTGTTCGGCGAGAACACGATCGGCCGCGAGGAAACCGAAGCGACCGAGATCCGCAAGAAATGGGGCGTGCTGTTCCAGGGCGGCGCGCTATTCTCGACGCTGACCGTCGCCGAAAACGTGCAGGTGCCACTGAAGGAATTCTACCCGAAGCTCAAACCCGCCCTGCTGGACGAGATCGCGGGATACAAGGTCGTGATGACCGGCCTGCCCGCCAATGCCGGCCCGAAATACCCCTCGGAACTGTCGGGCGGCATGAAGAAGCGCGCCGGCCTTGCCCGTGCCTTGGCGCTCGATCCGCAATTGCTGTTCCTCGACGAACCGACTGCGGGGCTGGACCCGATCGGCGCGGCGGCGTTCGACGACCTGACCGCCTCGCTGCAGAAGACGCTGGGCCTGACCGTCTTCCTCATCACGCACGACCTCGACACGCTGCACGCCATCTGTGACCGGGTGGCGGTGCTGGCGGACCGGAAGGTCATCGCCGTCGGCACGATCGACGAACTGCTCGCGCTGGATCACCCGTGGATCCAGGAATATTTCAATGGACCCCGTGGCCGTGCCGCCACCGATGCGCAGGATCGCATCGCCCGTTTGCACGACCACAACCGCGATGCCGGCACCGATCCGGCCTCGCCGCAAGCCCAGAGGCGCTGATGGAAACCCGGTCGAACCATGTCCTTGTCGGCGCGGTGGTGCTGATCCTGCTGACCATGCTGGCGCTGTTCACCGTGTGGCTCGCCCGCGTCGGCGGCGGCCATGAAAAGGAATATGACGTCTTCTTCAAACAGGGCGTCGACGGCCTGGCCAAGGGGTCGCCGGTGTCCTTTTCCGGTGTGCCGGTCGGTCAGGTCGACGACATCGCGCTGTGGCCGAAGGACCCGCAATTCGTCCGCGTCCGGCTGAAGGTAAAGGACGAGACGCCAGTCCTGCTGGGCACCACGGCGACCATCGTCGGCAGCTTCACCGGCGTGTCCACCATCACGCTCGACGGCGCGGTCAAGGGCGCCCCGCCGATCGCCTGCCCCGAAGCCAATCCGGAACAGGTCTGCCCGATGGGCGTGCCGGTCATCCCGCCCAAGGCCGGGGGCGTCGCCGCACTGCTCAGCTCCGCGCCCCAGCTGCTCGAACGCGTCACGACGCTGACCGAACGGCTGGCCGATGTCCTGTCCGACCGCAACCAGAACTCGATCGCCGCGATCCTCGACAGCACGAACCGGCTGACCGACGCGCTGGCCGATCGCGGCCCCGAAATCGCCGCCACGCTGGCCGAAACCCGCGTCGCGATCCAGCGCGCGGGCGTCGCCTCGCAACAGATCGGCGACTTGGCGGCGACGACCAACGGCGTGCTGGCCAACGACATCCAGCCGACGATCCAGCAGCTCAACCGCACCATCGCCAGCGCGCAGAAGAGCGCCGATACGCTGAACGAAGCGATCGGCGATGCGAAGCCCGGGCTGCAGGCGTTCAGCAAGCAGACGATCCCGCAGGT
Organism: uncultured Sphingomonas sp.; assembly: GCA_913777295.1. Taxonomy (GTDB): domain Bacteria; phylum Pseudomonadota; class Alphaproteobacteria; order Sphingomonadales; family Sphingomonadaceae; genus Sphingomonas. The sequence continues at coordinate 14,130 of CAJYRU010000072.1, forward strand.
CAACCAGCTGGTCGGCGACCTGCGCGCGATGACCGGTGCGCTCGCCTCGGTCGCGGAGAAGGTCGATCAGGGCGGCGCAACCGCACTGGTCGGTCGCTCGAAGCTGCCCGACTACGACCCCAAGAAGAAGTGACGCGGAAACAATGAGGGCCCCCATGAAGAAGCTGTCGGTTCTGCTGCTCCTGCCGCTGGCGGCCTGTATCCGCTTCGGGGCGGAACCGCCGCCCGCCCTGCTGACGCTGACGCCCGCCGCGCCGATCGCCGCCGGGCAGACGCAGAATTCGGCCGCCGCGCGCTCGATCACGGTGCAGGTCCCGGTCGTGCCGCAGGAGCTGGCGGTCACCCGCGTACCGGTGCAGTCCAGCCCGACGACCATCGCCTATGTGAAGGAAGCACAGTGGGTCGAACCGCCCGCGCGCCTCTTCGCCCGGCTGGTGTCGGACACGTTGACCTCGCGGGCGAACATGGTCGTGCTCAGCCCGCGGCAGGGCTTCACCGATCCCGGCGCGCAGCTGTCGGGCGAGCTGCGTGAATTCGGCATCGACGCGAGCCGCAACGAAGCCGTGGTCGTCTATGACGCGACGTTGCAGCGGGTGAACGCCACCACCTTCGAGAAACGTCGCTTCGAAGCGCGCGTGCCGGTCACCGCGATCGACGCGAACAGCGTCGGCCCGGCGATCAACCAGGCCGCGAACACCGTCGCCACGTCCGTCGCCGACTGGGTCCGGGGCTGACGCTCGCAATGGCGTTGCACAGCTGGTTGCTGTTCGTCGCCGCCGTCGTCGTGCTGTGCGGCACGCCGGGGCCGAACATGCTCCATGTCCTCACGCGCAGCGTGGCGCTGGGCTGGCGTGGCAGCCTACCGGCGATGGCCGGCTGCCTGACCGCGCTGGTCGGGGTGCTGGCGGCGTCGGCGGCGGGGCTGACTGCGTTGCTGACCGCCGTGCCGGGGCTGTTCGACGTCCTGCGCTATGCCGGTGCCGCCTATCTCGCCTGGCTGGGCTTTCGCGCCTGGACCGCCAAGGCATCGCCGGCGGATGCCATGCCCGCCGACCTGCCGCGCGCGCATCTTTTCCGCGGTGGCTTCCTGGTCGGTATCAGCAACCCCAAGCTGTTGCTGTTCGCCACCGCCTTCCTACCGCAATTCGTCGATCCGGCACGGGCACAGGCACCGCAGTTCGCGATCCTCGTCGCGACCTTCGCAGTGGTCGAATGCCTGTGGTACGCCGCCTATGCGCTGGGCGGCAGTTCGATCGCCCGCCACCTGACCCGCCCGCGGGTGCGCCGCTGGTTTGACCGTGCGACCGGCGGCATCTTCTTGGGCTTCAGCGCCGCCTTGCTCGCCTCGCGCGCCTGATCCTCACCGAACCGGCGCCTTGCGCACCGGCGGCATCGCGTTGCACACATCCGCCCCGCCCGCCGGCACCGTGAAGAACGGCGGTTCGCGATTTTCCCGCCCGCGCAGCCACGCCGCGAACCGGACATTGTTGGCCGCGCGATATTGATAATGCGGTCGCGTCGCCACGGGCAGGTCGCTCGCCAGCCGCACCGACAGGATCGGCGTCGGCACCTGATCCGGTGCATAAAAGCCCATATTGCCAGTGCCACGCGGCAGCGAGGACAGATATTCCATCCCCTCGATCACCCGCCCGACCAGCGCGATATTGCGGTCGAGGTGCCGCGGCGCATGGCCGATCACCGTATAGAGTTCCGCCCCGCTGCCTGTACTGGGCGCCATGTCGCGCCCGACCCCGACCATTGCATAGCAATGCGTCAGCCACGCGCCCCTGCCATCGCTCGCCACAGGCCAGCCATCGGCGCTATGCCCGCTCTGCGCCGCATAGGGATCGCGCCGGGTCATCCGCGTCACCGCATCGTAGCGCGGCGTGACATATTCCGCCGGCGGATTGGCCACGACATCGGCGGGCAGCGGCTTCTTCTCGGTCACATCGCCCCATTGCGCGACATAATTGTCCTGGACGCGGTACACCGAGGTGCCGTCCCACCAATGCGCCCGCGCCAGCTTGCGCAGGTTCGCGACATGTACCGGCGCATAGCGCGGCGCCAGCCGGATCACGACCCGCCGGTCCCCGGCAAGCGTCATCACCATCAGTTCGTCGTCGGGAATGGCCCGCCAATCCGCCTCGACCGCATCGGCCGGCGTCGGCGCTGGCGGCGGCGGAGCGGGCGCCACCGGTGCAGCGGTCTGGAGCAGGGCGGCGATCAGCGACAGGAAGGTCATGGGCCATCGTGGCACGCATCGCGCGCATCCCGCAACTGCCGCTTGCACGAAACCCCGCCGCGCCCTAGGGAACGCACCTTCCGGCAATGCGGAGCGGTGGCCGAGTGGTCGAAGGCGCTCGCCTGGAAAGTGAGTATACGGCAAAACCGTATCGAGGGTTCGAATCCCTCCCGCTCCGCCATTCCTGCCGTTCGCCCCGCCGAGCGGCCCTGCCAGACCACTGCACCGCGCCCCTTCGATCATCCCGCAAAACACTGGACGCCGGCGCTGCAGACATCGAAAGGCGAGAGCGACGTCGGCCTTGGGGGACAGAATAATCGTGAGCAGCATCTACACGCTTCGGCTGCAATGCCCCGACCGGCCCGGCCTGGTGGCGCGGGTCGCCGGCTTCCTGGCCGACCGCGGTGCCAATATCGTCGATGCCCAGCAGTTCGACGATGCGCTGTCGAACCAGTTCTTCATGCGCATCGCCTTCACCCCCGGTACGCCCGGATCGATCGAGGCACTGCGCAGCGCGTTCGCGCCCGTCGCACAGGGCGCGCAGATGCACTGGTCGCTGCGCGATCAGGCGACGCCGAAACGCGTGCTGCTGATGGTGTCCAAGTGGGATCATTGCCTCGTCGACCTGCTCTATCGCACGCGTCTGGGCGAATTGCCGATGGAGGTGGTGGCGATCGCGTCCAATCATCCGCGCGACGCGCTGCACACCGCTCTGCTTGGCGACATCCCGTTTCACCACCTGCCCGTGACGCGGGAGACGAAGGCGGCGCAGGAGGAACGGGTCAAGCAGCTGGTCGGCGACACGGGTGCCGAGCTGGTGGTCCTCGCCCGCTATATGCAGATCCTGTCGGACGATCTTGCCGCCTTCCTGTCGGGCCGCTGCATCAACATCCACCACAGCTTCCTGCCCGGTTTCAAGGGCGCCAAACCCTATCATCAGGCCCATGCCCGCGGCGTGAAGATGATCGGCGCGACCGCGCATTACGTCACCGCCGACCTGGATGAAGGACCGATCATCCATCAGGATGTCGAACCGATCAGCCACGCCGACACCCCCGACGATCTGGTGCGCAAGGGCCGCGACATCGAACGCCGCGTGCTGGCCGAAGCGGTGCGGCTGCACCTGAACGACCGGGTGTTCCCGCACGGTGCGCGGACGGTGGTCTTTCGCGGCTGATCCTGAGCGGTTCCATCGGCACGCGGGCGACCTTACATCCCGCCCATGTTGCAGACGCTGATCGTCGCCGGGCGGGACCGCCATCGGTTGCAGGACATCGCACAGGTCGCGGGGCGGTTCGGTCTCGGCGTCCTGACCGCGCGATTGGGGCTGGGGTCGGCGGGGGAGGATGCCGATCCGGCCGACGAGCCCCGCCGTACCCGGCAGGCGCTGGAGGCGCTGGGGCCGACCTTCGTCAAGCTGGGCCAGATCCTCGCCACGCGCGGCGACCTGTTGCCGCCCGACTGGATCGCCGAGTTCGAGCGGCTGCACAGCAGCGCCCCGACGCTGCCATTCGACGATCTGCGCGACGCGGTGGAGGCGGCGCTGGGCGAGGCGCCCGAAACCGCGTTCGCGACCTTCGAACCGCACCCCCTTGCGGCCGCGTCGATGGCGCAGGTCCACCGCGCCACGCTGCACGACGGACGCCCGGTCGTGCTCAAGATCCGCCGGCCCGGCATTCGCGCCCACATCGCCGCCGATCTGCGGCTGATCGCGCAAGGGGCGGCGCTGGCGGAACGGGCGAGCGTCGAAGTGCGGCGGTTCCGGCCGGTGGAGCTGGTCCGCGAACTGACCGCCGCGATGCTCGACGAGTGCGATTTCACGCAGGAAGGGCGCAACGCCGACCGGCTGCGCGCCGATTTCGCCGACGATCCCCGCGTGGTCGTGCCCGCGATCCATTGGCAGTACACGTCGGACGCGCTGCTGGTGATGGACTATGTCGAAGGCGTCCGCCCAACCGGTCCGGCGCCGTTGCGCGCAGCCGGTATCGACCCGACGGCGATCGCTGCGCTGGGGGCCGACATCGTCCTCGACATGGTCCTGATCCACGGGCGCTTCCACGCCGATCCGCATCCGGGCAACCTGCTGTGCCTGCCCGGCGACCGGATCGCGCTGCTCGATCTCGGTATGATCGGCCATGTGTCGCCGCGCCGGCGCGAAGAATTCATCGGCTTCGTCCAGGCGTTGCAGCGCGGCGATCCGGCATTGCTGGCCGACATCCTCGGCGCATGGTCGGCGGAGGCCGGTGTCGCGCCCGCCGCCATCCGCGCCGCCGCCGACCGGCTGGTCGCGCGCCATGGTGGGCAGCTGGTGCTGCGCGCGATCGTCACCGACCTGCTGGCCGTCATGCGCGACACCGGGCTGGTGATGCCCGGCGACCTGCTGCTGATCTTCAAGGCGCTTGTCACGATCGACGGCGTGCTGGCCGCGATCCAGCCTGATTTCGACCTGTCGGCGGCGCTGCGACGCGCCAGCCTGCGCATCATGCGGTCGCGGCTGTCGGCGGATCACTGGGCGCCGGTCTTGCAGGGATTGGCATGGGAGCTGGGCCGGATCGGCGACGATGCGCCGCGCCTGCTGCGTTTGCTGGTCCGGCGGCTGGAGGCGGAACCGGTCGTGCCGGTCGCGGTGCAACCCGACCGGGCGGGAGCACGCTGGATCGCCGCCGCGATACTGGCCGGGGCGACGCTGATCGCCGCCGCCGGCCTGCTAGGGTGACGCGGACCGAAGGCCCCGCGTCGCCCGATCAGTACATGTGCTGGCCGCCGTTGATGCTCAGCGTCGATCCGGTGACGAAGCCACCTTCTTCCGAACACAGGAACGCCACGCCGCGCGCGATCTCGCTCGCCTGGCCCAGGCGACCGACCGGGATCTTGGCCACGATCTTTTCCAGCACGTCGGCCGGCACCGCCGCGACCATGTCGGTGTCGATATAGCCCGGGGCGATCGCGTTGACCGTCACGCCGAACCGCGCGCCTTCCTGCGCCAGTGCCTTGGTAAAGCCGTGGATGCCCGACTTCGCGGCGGCATAGTTCACCTGGCCATATTGGCCCGCCTGGCCGTTGATCGACCCGATATTGACGATACGGCCCCATTTGCGGTCGCGCATTCCAGGGAACGTCGCCTTGGCCAGGTTGAAGCAACCGCCCAGATTGGTGCGGATGACATCGTCCCACATGTCGTAGGTCATCTTCAGCAGCGTGCCGTCGCGGGTGATGCCGGCATTGTTGACGACGATGTCGACCGGGCCGAGCGCTTCCTCGATCGCCTTCACGCCGGCCTGGGTCGCTTCGAAATCGCCCACGTCGAACTTGAACGCGGCGATGCCGGTGCGGTCGGTAAAGGCCTTCGCCTTTTCCTCGTTGCCGGCATAGTTGGCGGCAACGGTGATGCCCATGTCCTTGAGCGCAAGGCTGATTGCCTCGCCGATACCGCGCGTGCCGCCGGTGACGATCGCTACCCGTGCCATGCATTCTCTCCCACGAAAGTTTCGACCCTGCTAGGCCGGGTCGATCCATCCCGCAAGTTCGCGCGCGATAATGTTGCGCAACATTTTATTGCCTGTGGGTTCGGCGTTGAGGCACGGAAGATACGCGAAATGCGTCCCGCCCGCTTCTTCGAAACTTTCCCGCCCGCGGATCGCCAGTTCCTCCAGCGTCTCCAGACAGTCCGCCGAAAAGCCCGGCGCAAAGATCGCGACCCGCCGCTTGCCGGCCTTCGCCAGTTCGACCAGCGTCTCGTCGGTTGCCGGCCCCAGCCACTTGGCCGGGCCGAAGCGCGACTGGAACGCAACCGTCAGTGGGCGACCGATCACCTCCTGCACCAGCCGCGCGGTCTTCTGGCAATGGCAATGATAGGGATCGCCCAGTTCCAGCGTCCGCTTGGGCATCCCGTGGAAACTCGCGACGATCGCGTCGGGTTCGAAGTCGAGCTTCGCCAGATCCTCGCGCAACGTCGTCGCCAGCGCGTCGATATAGCGCGGATCGTCATAATAGGGCGGCAGGGTGCGGATCGCGGGCTGCCAGCGCAGTTTTGCCAGATGCGCGAACGCCTTGTCGTTGGCGGTCGCGGTCGTCGCCGCGCAATATTGCGGGTAAAGCGGCGCCAGCAGGATGCGATCGCAACCCTGCGCCCGCAACGCCTCGATCCGGCTGGCGATCGACGGATTTCCGTATCGCATCGCCCAGTCAATGACGACGCTGTCGCCGAACGCGCCCTGCATCGCGTCCGACTGCGCCCGCGTGATCGCGGCGAGCGGCGATCCCCGGTCGCTCCATACCTGCTGATACGCATGAGCCGATTTTTTGGGCCGCGTATTCAGGATGATACCGCGCAATATCGGTTGCCATGCGACCGGCGGGATTTCGACCACGCGCCGGTCGGACAGGAATTCGGCGAGGTAGCGCTTCACCGAACGCGGGCTGGGATCGTCGGGCGTGCCGAGGTTCATCAACAGCACGCCGACACGGCGCTTCGGAATGGCGGGGTGATTCGGCGGCAGGTCCATGGAGCCGCTTAACGCGCGACACGGCGGTTCGGGGCAAGCGGTATTTCGGAAAGGCCGACCGCTATCCGAGCAGCGGCAACGACCGGTATCGCCGCCCGGTCGCGGCGTGCAGCGCATTGGCGATGGCGGGCGCCACCACCGGTACCGCCAGTTCGCTGACCCCGCCCGGATCGGCATCGGAATCGACGATCTCGATCATGATCTCCGGGCTGTCGGACAGGCGCGGCAGGTTCAGTCCGCCAAAGCCGCGCACGTCCGGCAGGTTCGCCTCGAACCCGGTCGACGCGCCCGTCGCCATCGCCATGCCGAACAACAGCCCGCCCTCGATCTGCTGCCGTACCAGATCGGGGTTGATGACCCGCCCGCAATCGACCGCGACGACCAGCCGATCAACCTTCACCCGCTGGTTGTCGCCGATATGCGCCTCCGCCAGACACGCGATGGCCGATCCGCGCATCCGGTGGCAGGCGATGCCCTGCGCGCTGCCCGGCACCCCGCCCTGCCACCCGCCCATCGTCGCGACGGTCGACAGGCAGCGGGCCAGCGCGACATCGCCGCCCAGCATCGAAATGCGGAACGAATGCGCCTCCATGCCGGCAAACCCCGCCAGTTCGTCGAGGAAACATTCGGTGAATAAGGCGGTGTAACTATGCGCGCCCGACCGCCACCATCCGGCGGGCAGGCCCAGTTCGGCCGGATGATGATCGACCGCCAGATTGGGAATGCCATAGGGCGGCACCGCGCCATCGGTCGCCAGCGCATCGCCCCGGTCGCCCGGCAGCGCCATCGCCAGCGACGCCGCGACATCGCCGCCCAGCAGCAGCCGTGCCAGATCGCGCCCGGTGCGCGGTGCGGCCACCTGCGCCCGCCAGCCCAGGATCGCCCCGCCCCGCCCCAGCCGCGCCGTCATCCGGGCAGCGGCGGGCGCACGGTAGCGATCGGCAAGGCAATCCTCGCCCCGCGACCAGGTCAGCTGAACCGGCTTTTCCAGCTTGCGCGCCAGCACCGCCGCCTGTTCGGCCACCCGGTGGTCGAGGTTCGCACCGAACGACCCGCCGGCGATGGTCGGGTGCAGCACCACCCGATCCTCGGCGATACCGATCGCACGCGCCGCCGCCGCGCGCGCCAGCGTCGGCGCCTGGGTCGGCATCCACAGCGTCAACGTGCCGTCGCTCCATTCCGCGGTGGCACTGGTCGGCTCGATCGCACCGTGCAGTGCGGCGGCGACACGGTATGTCGCGGTCTGCGTCCGCCCGCCGGCAAATGCCGCATCGACCACGCCGGCCTCGTGAACCCGCGCCCCCTCGCCCGACAGCGCGGTATCGAGCGCGGTGGCGATCGACGCATCGTCGACCAGCCCATGCGTCTCGAAACGCGGCGCCATCGCATCGACCGCGCGATTGGCCGCCCACCAAGTCGTGCCGGCGGCCGCGACCCAGCGGTCGGTCTCGACCACGCTGACCACGCCCGGCACGGCATCGGCCGCCGCCTTGTCGACGCTCAGCAGCCGGGTATCGCCGATCGGCCCCTGCCGGATCGAGGCAAAGACCATGCCCGGCTTGCGCACATCGGCGGCAAAGGTCGCGCTGCCATCGACCTTGGCCGGCGCGTCCAGCCGGGGCTGCGCCGTACCGACCAGCCGCTTTTCTTCCCCGATGCGATAGGGCAGCTCGCCGCCGGGCAGGTTTTCGCGCACGGCGGCCTCGGCCAGCACGCCGAAGCGTTCGCGTCGATCGCCCATCACGACGAAGCCGTCCGCCGTCCCGCAACTGCGCCAGTCGCCGCCCCACGCCCGCGCCGCCGCCTTGCACAGCAACACCCGCGCCGCCGCACCGGCTTCGCGCAATGGCCCTTCGAACCGGCGGATCGACGTCGATCCGGCGGTCAGCATCAGCGCGGTCCGCTCCGCATGGGCCGCCCGCGTCGCGGCAGGCAGCAGCGCCAGTGCATCGCCGAACAGGATGCCGGCGGCCAGCGGATTGGCGTAGAGCGGGTTGATCGGCGCCGCCTCGACCGCGACCGTGCGCCAGTCCGCGCCCAATTCGTCGGCGACGATCTGCGGCAGGGCGGTATAGACGCCTTGCCCATGTTCGGCCTGCGGCACCGCGACCGTCACCTGCCCATCGGCACCGATCTTCAGATAGGGGCCGAAGATGCTCTCCCCCTCCGCCGCCGCCAGATTGACGCCATAGCGCCGCGGCCACAGCCCCCAGGCGACGATCAACCCGACCCCGGCCCCGCCCCCGATCAGCAGGCGGCGGCGGGTGATGCGGGGGGTGGTCGGGTCGGCCATGGCGCTGCCGTAGCAAATCCTCCCCGGCGGGGGGAGGGGGCGTGGGGGTAGCCGACACCCCTACGCGATATGGCACCCCGGTCTTGACCCCGGGTTCCGCTTCTCTGCCGGCGTCGAACGTTTGCGCAACCGCCCAGATCGTCGCCCCAGCGAAGGCTGGGGCCTCAAGCGGCTCCTGCGGCGTGCCATCACCGGGAGATCCCAGCCTTCGCTGGGATGACGTTTGTGGCGCTGTAAGAGCTACAGCTTACGGAGCGGAACGCCGGGTCAGGCCCAAAGTCCCGCCCCACGAAATCAGGCCGCCTTGCCGCCCAGCAATTCGGCCAGCTCGCCGCTCTCGTACATTTCCATCATGATGTCCGACCCGCCGACGAACTCGCCGTTGACGTACAGCTGCGGGATGGTCGGCCAATCCGAATAGGCCTTGATCCCCTGGCGGATGCCCTGGTCCTGCAGCACGTCGACGCTTTCGAACTGCGCGTTCAGGTGGTTCAGGATCGCCACCGCGCGACTGGAGAAACCGCATTGCGGGAACAGCGGGCTGCCCTTCATGAACAGCACCACGTCGTTGTTCTTCACCACCGCATCGATGCGAGCATGGGTATCGTCGGTCATCGTCTTTTCCTTATGTGCCGCTCGGGCAATTCAATCCTGGGGAACGCCGGTGGTCAGTTGCAGCGCGTGCAGTTCGCCGCCCATCCGCCCGCCGAGCGCGGCGTAGACCGCGCGCTGCTGCGCGATGCGCGGCTTGCCCCGGAAACTCTCCGACACGACCCGCGCGGCATAATGGTCGCCGTCGCCGGCCAGATCGGTGATCTCGACCACCGCATCGGGGATCGCCGCCACGATCAGCGCCTCGATCGCCTGTGCCTCCATCGGCATCAGATGCTTCCCAGCA
>CAJYRU010000073.1 GCA_913777295.1 uncultured Sphingomonas sp.
CGTTCCTGCGCGACCTGGCCCAGCGGGCGCGGCCCCATGCCGAGGCGGAGATCGCCGAGCTGCGCGCCTTTGCCGCCGAGCATCTGGGGATCGACGACCTCCAGCCGTGGGATGTCGGCTTTGTCGGCGATCGGTTGAAGCGCCACGCCCATGCCATCGACCAGTCGGTCATCAAGGCGTATTTCCCGGTCGATCGGGTGCTGTCCGGGTGGCGCGACCTGCTGGGCCAGTTGTTCGGGCTGACACTGACCGAACGGCGCGACGTTGCGACCTACCATCCCGATGCGCGCTATTATGATGTGGCCGATGCGGGCGGGGTGTTTGCCGGCCTGTACCTCGACCTGCACGCGCGCCCGGGCAAGAAGGGCGGCGCGTGGATGGCCCCTGCCCGGCCCTATCTGAGCGATGGCGGACTGCCGGTCGCGTACATGGTCTGCAACTTCGCGCCGACCGGCGGGGAGGTGCCGCTGCTGAGCCATGACGACGTGACGACCCTGCTGCACGAGACGGGGCATTGCCTGCACCACCTGTTCACCCGCGTGCCGCGCCCGGACATTGCCGGGACGACGGGGTTCGAATGGGACGCGGTCGAGCTGCCCAGCCAGCTGATGGAGGATTTCGCTTGGGAGCCGTCGGTGCTGGCGGCGATGTCGGGCCATGTCGAGACGGGCGAGCCGTTGCCGCGCGACCTGTTCGACCGGATGCTGGCGGCGCGGCGGTTCCAGTCGGGCATGTTCCTGGTCCGGCAGATCGAGTTCGCGATGTTCGACCTGCTGCTGCATCTGGGCACACAGGGCGATGACCCGATGGCGGTGATCGAGGCGGTGCGGGACGAGGTGGCGGTGGTGCGGCCGCCGGCGTGGCACCGTTTCCCCCACGCCTTCGCCCATATTTTCGCCGGGGGCTATGCGGCGGGATATTACAGCTATCTTTGGGCGGAATTGCTGGCGGCGGACGGCTTTGCGGCCTTTGCCGAAGCGGGGACGGTGGACCGGGCGACGGGAGATCGGCTGCGCGAGACGGTCCTGTCGCAAGGGGCGGTACGGCCGGCGATCGAGCTGTTCCGCGCGTTCCGGGGTCGCGATCCCGATCCGGCGGCGATGCTGGCGCGGCACGGACTGGTTTGATGCGGAAGTTGGCGAAGTTTGGGGGAATCGAATGTCGGCGCGAGGCTGCCTGCCTCGATCGTCCAGTTACAGTGACCTGATTTCTTTATCTTTTTCTGGTGGCCGAAGGTGGCACGGTGTCACCTTTGGCGGCGGAAGTTGGCACGATGTCCGAGGTCCGCGTGACTTTGTGCCAAGCAGGGAAGCGGGATGCCGGATTTAGTCCGGGGTGGTGCGCGATCACGATGGGAAAGAGCGGTCGCCATCCTGACAGCCCGCCCGGGTGTAGGAAAGGCGTTTCACCCGCCCGCGAACACCGCGCGTCTGGCGGTGGCGATGGCGCGGCCCAACGCGGGGAGCGGTATGTCGGTCAGGGTGATGCGCAGCGTGCGGTTCGTGCCGGGCGCTACCTCGGCGCTCCCCTCGGGCAGGGCCACCCGCATGGGTCCCGCGACCGCGCAGTCGGGACGATGGGCGACGACGACCGTGATCGGCGCGCCGGGATCGGCGGACGCCCCCTCGCGACGCAACGTCGAGGGGGCGCGGCCGAACGCCGCCTGGAACGCTTCGTTGAAGCGCCGCACGCTGCCATAGCCGGCAGCAAAGGCGATGTCGGTCAGCGGCAGGCGGGTGTCGTGGACCAGCTGCTTGGCGAGATGCAGCCGCCGGGTCGCTTCGATCGCGAGCGGGGTCAGGCCCAGATGTGCGACGAACAGCCGGCGCAGATGGCGGTCGCTCATCCCCAGCCGGTCGGCGAGATCGGCGACGCTGCCATCGGCCAGCGCGCCGTCGTCGATCAGCCGCAACGCGCGGTGGATCGAGGCGAGCGTGCCCGCCCAGGCCGCACTGTCGGGTGCGGTTTCGGGCCGGCAGCGCAGACAGGGACGATAGCCCGCCGCCTGTGCCGCCGCCGCGCTGGCATGAAAGGTCACATTGGCGCGATCCGGGGTGCGCGCCGGGCACACCGGGCGGCAATAGATGCGCGTGGTGCGGACCGCAGTGAAGAACAGCCCGTCCATCGCCGGGTCGCGCCGCACGATCGAGGCATAGCATTGGTCGGGGTCGAGCATGGCGCCAGTGTAGCCGGGCACCTTGGCACGACCAGCGGAAAACGGACATGGGGCGGGTGACATGTCCGTTTTCCGCTGGCGACGTCGGGCGGGCGACGGCAGGGTTGCGGGCATGACCCAGCTGCTCCTGTCCGAAACCCTGCCCGGCCCCGTCGGCACGATCACCATCCTGACCGATGGCGACGGCGTGATGCGCGCGCTGGAATATGACGACCATCACGACCGGATGGAGCGGCTGTTGCGGCTGCATTATCCGCAAGGGTGGCGGATGTCGCCCGCGACGGGTGAGAGCGACGCGCGGCGGGCGCTCTCCGCCTATTTCGCTGGCGACCTGTCGGCGATCGACGCGCTGCCGACCGCGACCGGGGGTACGGCATTCCAGCGGGCGGTCTGGGCCGCGCTGCGCCGCGTACCCGCCGGGCGGACGGTCGCCTATGCCGACATCGCCGCCGCGATTCAGCGGCCGAGCGCGATGCGCGCGGTGGGCATGGCCAATGGCGCGAACCCGATCGCGATCGTCGTGCCGTGCCACCGGATCATCGGGCGGTCGGGGCAACTGACCGGCTATGCCGGCGGGCTGGCGCGCAAACATTGGTTGCTGGCGCATGAGGGGGTGGTGCTGGCGTGAGACCATATATGGGCACCCATCGTACCCCGGCGGAGGCCGGGGTCCACTTGGGTGCCGTCAGCGATCTATCTGACGCGTTCCGTAACTGGACCCCGGCCTTCGCCGGGGTACGAGTAACGACGAGGGGGCATCAGACCAACGCCGCCGTCAGATCCCGCCCCGGTGCCAGCGCCGCATAGGCACGCTCGACCGCCGCGACGAACGCCGCGTCCGTGCCCAGATCGCCGAACACCTCGCCCATCGCCAGCAGCGCGCGGACATCCCCCGCCCGCGCCAGCAGCGCGGCGGCGCGCGGATCGACCAGCGTCTCGCCGCTCACCTTGCGCAGGTCGAGGAAGCGGAACCATGCGGCGATCGGCACTGCCAGCCGCTCGACGCTCCGTCCCGCAGCACGCGCATCGCGGATCGTGTCGCACAGGCGATAGGGCAGTTTCTGCGACCCGTCCCACGCGATCTGCGCCAGCTGATGCGCGATCGCCGGATTGGCGAAACGGGCCAGCACATCGGCGATATAGGCCGACAGGTCCATTTCGGCGGGCGGCACGATCGACGGGGCGATGTCCTGCCGCATCAGCGCTTCGGTAAAGGCGGCGAGCGGGGCGCAGGCCATCGCGTCGCGCACCGTCGTCAGCCCCAGCAGGATGCCGATATAGGCGAGCGTAGAATGCGCGCCGTTCAGCAGCCGCAGCTTCGCATTTTCGAACCCGCGCACGTCGCGGGTGAACTGCGCACCGGCGAGGTCGAACGGCGGGCGGTCGCCGGCGAAATCATCCTCGATCACCCATTGCGTGAAGCCCTCACGCTGGATCGGCCAGGCATCGTCGAGGCCGGTCGCGGCGCGCACCGAGGCGCGCAGCGCATCGTCGGTCGCCGGCGTGATCGAATCGACCATGGTCGAGGGGAAGCGTACATGGTCGTCGATCCACCTGGCCAGATCGGGATCGCGCGCGGCGGCGAGATCGCGGACCGACCGGCGGAAGCGATGGCCGTTGTCCGCCAGATTGTCGCACGACAGCAGCGTGATCGCCCCGCCCCCCGCCGCGCGGCGCGCGGCAAGGCCCGCGACCAGCCAGCCCGACAGCGTCGACGGCTCCGCGCCGGTCAGTTCCCGGACGATCGCCGGATGGTCGAGGTCGAGGGCGCCGTTACCATCGAGGTGATAGCCCTTTTCGGTGACGGTGGTGGTGATGATCCGGGTGGTCGGCGCGGCGATGCGCGACAGGATCGCGTCGCGGCGGTGCGCGGTTAGCAATTCGGTGATCGAGCCGATGACGCGATACCGCGTCTCCGCGCCGAGCAGCGCCAGCGTGTAGAGTCCGTCCTGCGGCCCCAGCGCGTCGGCGACGCCGGTGGAGTTGAGCGCGACCGCGCTGATCGCGAAACGGGGGTCGGCGGCAAGAATGCCATCGACATAGGCCGCCTGATGCGCGCGGTGGAAGGCACCGGGGCCGATATGGACGATGCCGGGGGTCAGCGCGTCGCGGTCATAGGCCGGGCGCGCGACGGATGCGGGCAGGTCGTCGAGCGTGGCGTTGGACAGGATCACAGCTTGTACGCCCGCTTCACGAGACCATAGGTCAGGTCGTGCGCGACCGCGTGCGCGTCCTCCTCGTCCAGACGGTGTTCCGCGACCAGCCGGGCGAGGAAGGCGCAATCGACGCGGCGGGCGACATCGTGGCGCGCCGGGATCGAGAGGAAGGCGCGGGTGTCGTCGTTGAACCCGACGGTGTTGTAGAAGCCCGCCGTCTCGGTCGTCCGTTCGCGGAAGCGGCGCATCCCTTCCGGACTGTCGTGGAACCACCATGCCGGCCCCAGCTTCAGGCACGGATAATGACCCGCCAGCGGCGCGAGTTCGCGGGCATAGGTCGATTCGTCCAGCGTGAAGAGGATGATGGTCAGGTCGGTCGCGGTGCCGACCACGTCGAGCATGGGTTTGAGCGCCGCGACATAATCGGTGCGGGTCGGGATGTCGGCGCCCTTGTCGCGGCCATAGGCGTCGAACAGGCCGCGATTATGGTTGCGGAAGGAGCCGGGATGGATCTGCATCACCAGCCCGTCATCGATCGACATCCGCGCCATTTCGGTCAGCATCTGGGCGCGGAACAGCTCGGCATCGGTCGCGTCGGCAGTGCCGGCGACGACTTTCGCGAACAGCGCCTCGGCCTCGGCGCGCGACAGATTGGCGGTGCGCGCGGTCGGGTGGCCGTGATCGGTCGAGGTCGCGCCCGCCGCGATGAAGTCCTGCCGCCGCTTGCGGTGGGCGTTCAGATAGCCGGTCCAGTCATGGACGTCCTCACCCGTCAGGTCGGCAAACCGGGCGAGCGCCGGGCGGAAGGCTTCATGTTCGCAGTCGATCACCGCATCGGGGCGATAGGCGGTGACGACCCGCCCGCCCCAGCCGCTGGCCCGGATCGCGCGGTGATGGTCGAGCGGATCGTCGGCGCCCTCGGTCGTGGCGAGCAACTCGATGCCGAAGCGGTCGAACAAGGCGCGCGGACGATAGGCGTCGGTCGCCAGCAATGCGCCGATCCGGTCGTAATAATCGTCGGCATTGGCGGCGCTCAGCGCCTCTTCGAATCCGAACACCGCGCCGAAGACATGGTCGAGCCACAGCCGCGACGGCGTGCCGCGGAACAGATGCTGGTTCGCGGCGAAGATCCCCCAGGCCCGACGCGGATCGCCGACGATCGTCCCGTCGCGGCGCGGCACCGCGAGGTCATCGAGCGCTACCCCCTGGCTGTAGAGCATCCGGAACAGATAATGGTCGGGCGACAGCAGCAGCTCGGTCGCGTTGGTCCATGGGCGATCGGTCGCGAACCATGCCGGGTCGGTATGGCCGTGCGGGCTGACGATCGGCAGGTCGCGGACGGGGGCGTACAGGGTGCGGGCAATGCCCCGCATCGTCGGATCGGCCGGAAACAGGCGGTCGGGATGGAGCAGCAACGCGGTCATCGAAATCTCCTTAACGTCACCGATGCGACATTGTGCCAGCGCTGGCAACGGTCTATTTGCGCGGAATGGCCGACCAGAATCCCGCCCGCGCCGTCCGGGTCGATCGCGACGATGATGTCGCCCTGTTGCTCGATCCCGTGGCGGCGGGGGGCGTCGTGCGGTTCGACGACGAGCGCGTCGTGGCGCGCGAGGACGTGGCGAAGGGGCACAAGATCGCGGTGCGGGGGATCACGGCCGGTACGCCGGTCCGGCGGTATCGCGCGGCGTTCGGCGTCGCGACGGCGGACATTGCGGCCGGCGCGCACGTCCATGTCCATAATGTCCGGACCGCGCTGTCGGGGGAGGATGCCTATCGCTACGCCCCCGCCCTGCCGCCGGTGGCGGAACCGCGCGCGGAGCCGGGCTTTGCCGGCTATGTCCGCGCCGATGGCAGCGTCGCGACGCGCAACGAAATCTGGGTGCTGCCGACGGTCGGCTGTGTCGGGCGGCTGGGCGAGCGGATCGCGGCAGCGGCGGGGCCGCGCCATGCGGGCCGGGTCGACGGGGTCCATGCGTTCAACCATCCGTTCGGCTGTTCGCAGCTGGGCGACGATCTGGACCGGACGGGAGCGATCCTCGCGGCGCTGGCCTGCAATCCCAATGCCGGCGGGGTCGTGCTGCTGGGCCTGGGGTGCGAATCCAACCAACTGGATGCGATGCTGGCGCGGCTTCCCGCCGATGTCCTGGCCCGCGTGCGGACGGTGCGGGCGCAGGCGAGCGCCGACGAATTTGCCGAAGCGATGGCGGCGGTCGACGCACTGGCCGAAGCGGCGGCGGCGACACGGCAGCCGGTGCCGCTGTCGGCGCTGCGGCTGGGGGTGAAGTGCGGCGGGTCGGATTCGATGTCGGGGCTGACCGCCAATCCGCTGATCGGGCGGATGACCGACCGGGTCGCCGCGGCGGGCGGCACGGTGCTGATGACCGAGATTCCGGAGATTTTCGGCGCGGAGCGGCTGCTGATGGCGCGCTGTGCCGATGAAGCCGTGTTCGACCGGCTGGTCGAGGTGACCAACCGTTTCAAACGCTATTTCCTCGACCATGGCGAGCCGGTGTCGGAGAATCCCAGCCCGGGCAACATCGCCGGCGGGATCACCACGCTGGAGGAAAAGTCGCTGGGCGCGGTGCAGAAGGGCGGCGTGGCGACGGTGACCGACGTGCTGGACTATGGCGAACCGGCGCGCCGCGCGGGGCTGTCGGTGGTCGACGGGCCGGGCAACGATGCGGTGTCGACCACCGCGCTGGCGGCGGCGGGGGCGACGATCACGCTGTTTTCCACCGGGCGCGGCACGCCGCTCGGCAGCCCCGTGCCGACGATGAAGATCGCCACCAACCGCGACCTCGCGACGCGCAAGGGCGGCTGGATCGACTTCGACGCGAGCGTGGCGCTGGACGAGGGACAGGATGCGGCGGCCGACCGCCTGCTGGCAAAGATCGTGGCGGTGGCGTCGGGCGAGCCGGCGCGCAACGAGGTGAACGAGGAGCGCGCGATCGGGATCTGGAAGTCGGGGGTTACGCTGTAGGCGGGTTGCCGATCCGATTTTGCCGTTTCACTATCCGGCAATGTCGCGCGCTCTCACGTCATTGATCGTTCTTACGATGCTGCTGGGGGCCGGCTGCAATCGGCCGACGCCGCAATACTCGGATGACGAGATGAACTATTTCGATTCCGCGCTGCCGGGCATGACCGAGCAATGCCGACACAAGATGCAGTTTGGCGGCATCGGCAATGTGCCTCTGGATACCGACGAGTGTTTCAAGATGTCCTTGCCCCGCCGCTGGCAGGGATTGTGGCGCAACGCGTTCGAGAGCTACGTCTTTTGCGAAACGCCCGCGACACGATGCAGGATCGACCCGGAGGCCGACCCGCAACCGCCCTATACGTGGATCGAGTTCAAGAACCCGGTCGATCCGCGCATAAAGCAGGCCGCAGAGGGATTGTACCGGATCGACTTCATCGGCCGCCGGACCGTCGTTCGCGGCAATTATGGCCATATGGGGCTGGCACGACATGCGATCGTGGTGGACCGGCTGCTGTTCATCGACCGGCAGGATCGACCGGCCCCGGCTGAACCCGTGTCCGGACGAGCAGGCGTTCAACCGAGTGCGATAAGCCCCTCGCGATAGCGCTTCGCCTTTTCGACATACACCGCCGCCGACAGTTTCAGCCCGGCCAACTGTTCGTCGGTCAGCGTCTTCACCGCCCGGGCGGGTGCGCCGACGATCAGGCTGCGGGCCGGAAACGTCTTGCCCTCGGTCACCAGTGCGCCGGCGCCGACCACGCAATCTTCGGCGATCACCGCATGGTTCAGCACGGTCGCGCCCATGCCGATCAGCACGCGGTCGCCGATCGTGCAGCCGTGCAGCACCGCACGGTGGCCGATGGTGCAATCCTCGCCCAGCGTCAGCGGCGCGCCGGGATCGCTGTGGAGGACCGCGCCGTCCTGCACATTGCTGCGCGCGCCGATGGCGATGTCGCCATTGTCGGCCCGCACAACCGCGCCGAACCAGACGCTTGCCCCCGCCCCCAGCCGGACCGCGCCGATCAGGTCGGCGGAGGGGGCGACCCAACTGTCGGGAGCGAGGTCGGGGGCGGTGTCGGCGAGGGCGTAGATCGGCATGACCGCCAGCCTATCACCCCGTGCCGACGGGAGCGAGCGTCGCGCGACCGATCAGCGCCGCTGCCGTACCAGCCACACCGTGTCGCCCGCATCATCGACGACGAAGATCGCGCCGTCCGCGCGGGTCTGGACACTGACCGGGCGGCCATGGACCGTGCCCTTCTTCGCATCGGCGACGAAGCCGGTCAGGAACGGCTGCGGATCGCCGGTCGGGCGGCCATCGGCGAACGGCACCGCCAGCACGTCATAGCCGCTGAAGCTCGACCGGTTCCACGACCCGTGGCGCGCGACGAAGGCGGTCGGTGCGCCCTGTTTGGCAAAGGCGATGCCGAGGGCCGCCGCATGGGCACCGACCGCCACGTCGGGCAGCAAGGTCGTCGCCAGCAGTTCGCGTTTCTCGTTGGCGTGGCGCGGGTCCTGCTTGCCGTAATAGCTGTACGGCCAGCCATAGAAGCCGCCCTCGCGCACGCCGACCAGATAGTCGGGGGCGATGTCGTCGCCGATCTCGTCGCGTTCGTTGACCGCCGTCCACAAGGTGGCGGTGCCGGGCACGAAATCCATGCCGACCGGGTTGCGCAGCCCCGAGGCATAGGTCCGCTCACGCCCGGTCGTCAGGTCGATGGCGAGGATCGCGGCGCGGCGCCGTTCCTCGTCCATGCCATGTTCGCCGACATTCGACGCCGATCCGACCGACACGAACAGCGTGCGCCCGTCGGGGCTGAGCAGCAGGTTGCGGGTCCAGTGGTTGTTATAGCCGCCCGCCGGCAGCGTCGCATGGGTGCGCGGGGGCGCGGTGATGCCGGTCTGGCCCGGCTGATAGGGGAAGCTGACCACCGCATCGGTATTGGCGACATAGAGCCGCCCGTTGGCATATTGGATGCCGAACGGCTGGTTGAGATTCTCGCGCAGGACGAAACGCTGTTCGGCGATGCCGTCGCGGTTCGCGTCGCGCAGCAGGGTGATGCGGTTGGCGCTGTAGCCGGTCGTCTTCGACAGCGCCTGTCCCCGCGCGACTTCGGGATCGGCGTCGAGCTTGGGCAGGGTGCGTGCCTCGGTCACCAGCACGTCGCCATTGGGGAGCAGCAGCGCCTGGCGCGGATAGTCGAGGCCGCCGGCGAACTTCACCACCTCCCAGCCACTTGGGGGCTTGGGGGTGCGCCCTTCGGGCCAGCCGATGGAGACGGGATGGTTGACCACCGATTCGGTCGCATAGGGCGGCGCGGTTTCGGTGTAGCCGGGGATCGTCTTTTGCCGTGCCTGCGCGAACGCAGCGGTCGAGAACAGGGCGAGCGTCGTCGCGCCCAGCGTGCGGAGGTTCATTGCGTTTCCCCATGTTGCCATGGAGGCGGAACCGGGGCGTGCGGCGGCGGGTCCGTCAGCAATGAAATGATACGGGATGGGTACGCCCGGAGTCCTCCCCGGCACGGGGAAGGGGACCGTCGCCAAACGCGATGGTGGAGGGGGGCGTCCGCAAACGGCACCGTTGCGTTGCGTCGACAACCCCCTCCACCAGCTTCGCTGGTCCCCCTCCCCGTGCCGGGGAGGATCTTGAGGTCACTCCACCGTCACGCTCTTCGCGAGGTTGCGCGGCTGGTCGACGTCGGTGCCCTTGGCGACGGCGACATGGTACGCCAGCAGCTGCACCGGCACCGCATAGACGATCGGCGCGATCAGCGGGTGGACCTTGGGCATGGTGATCGTCGCCACCGCGCCGTCGCCCGCCGCCTGGATGCCGTCATAGTCGGAAATCAGCACGACCTTGCCGCCGCGCGCCTGCACTTCCTGCATGTTGCTGACGGTCTTGTCGAACAGCGGCCCCGACGGGGCGATGACGATCACCGGCACCTGGTCGTCGATCAGCGCGATCGGCCCGTGCTTCATCTCGCCGGCGGCATAGCCCTCGGCATGGATGTAGCTGATTTCCTTGAGCTTCAGCGCCCCTTCCAGTGCCAGCGGATAGTCGGTGCCGCGGCCGAGATACAGCACGTCGCGCGCGGCGGCGATGACGCCGGCCATGCTCTCGATCGCCTCGTCATAAGCGAGCGCGCCGTTGATCGAGGCGGGCGCTTCGGCGAGGTGGCGGACGATGCTGCGTTCTTCGGCCTCGGACAGGCGGCCCTTTGCCTTGGCGAGGTTCGCCGCCAGTGCCGCGAGGACGGCGAGCTGGCAGGTGAATGCCTTGGTCGAGGCGACGCCGATTTCCGGACCGGCATGGGTCGGCAGCAGCAGGTCGGCCTCGCGCGCCATCGTGCTGGTCGGCACGTTGACGACGACGGCGATGGTCTGGCCCTCGCTCTTGGCGTGGCGCAGTGCGGCCAGCGTGTCGGCGGTTTCGCCCGACTGGCTGATGAAGAGCGCCAGGCCGCCCTCCTCCATCACGGGCGCGCGGTAGCGGAACTCGCTGGCGACATCGAGGTCGACGGGAACCCGCGCGAACTGTTCGAACCAGTATTTGGCGACCATGCCGGCATAGAAGCTGGTGCCGCAGGCGACGATCGTCACGCGCTTGATTCCCGACAGGTCGAAATCGGGGATGGGCAGCGTCACCTTGCCCTCGAACCGCTGAAGGTACGAGCGCAGCGTCTGGGCGACGACGATCGGCTGCTCGTAGATTTCCTTCTGCATGAAGTGGCGATGGTTGCCCTTGTCGATCAGCGCGCCGGTGACGCCCGACAGCGTGACCGGGCGATCGACGGGATTGTTGTCGCGATCGAAGATGTCGGTGCCGTCGCGGCGGCAGACGACCCAGTCGCCTTCCTCCAGATAGGCGATGCGCTGCGTCAGCGGGGCGAGCGCCAGCGCGTCGGAGCCGAGATAGACTTCGCCGTCGCCATAGCCGACGACCAGCGGCGAGCCGAGGCGCGCGCCGATCAGCAGGTCGTCATGCTGGCGGAACAGGATCGCCAGCGCGAAGGCGCCGTGCAGGCGCGGCAGGATCGCCTTGACCGCATCCTGTGGCGACAAGCCGGCTTCGACCTGTTCGCTGACCAGATGGGCGACGACCTCGGTATCGGTCTCGCTGGTGAACACCCGGCCGCGTGCGGTCAGTTCCTCGCGCAGCGGCTTGAAATTCTCGATGATGCCGTTGTGGACGACGGCGACTTCGTTCGTGGCGTGCGGGTGGGCATTGTCGGTGGTCGGGCCACCATGCGTCGCCCAGCGGGTATGGGCGATGCCGATATTGCCGGGCAGCGGATGCTCGGCCAGTTCAGCGGCGAGGTTCTTGAGCTTGCCCGACGCACGGCGGCGTTCGATCGCGCTGCCCTCGACCGTGGCAATGCCCGCCGAGTCATAACCGCGATATTCGAGGCGCTTCAGGCCATCGAGCAAGCGGTCGGCCACGCTTTCGGTGCCGATGATGCCAACAATTCCACACATAGTCTTCTCTCCGGCGGGATGCCCGCTTGGTTATTTCTTGGCGGCCTTGGCGGCCGATTGCTTGGCGCGGAAGCGCTTGGCCCAGCCGGGATGGTCGGCGCGTTCGGCGCGGACCAGCGCCAGCGCGTCGACCTCGACATCGCGGGTAACCACCGATCCGGCGGCGACCAGCGCGCCGTCGCCGATCTTCACCGGCGCGACCAGCGCGCTGTTCGACCCGATGAACGCGCCCTCGCCGATCTCGGTGCGGTATTTGAAAAAGCCGTCATAGTTGCAGGTGATCGTGCCCGCGCCGATGTTGACGTTCGCCCCGACCATCGCATCGCCGAGATAGGTCAGGTGATTGGCCTTGGCCCCCACGCCCAGCGTCGTGTTCTTCACCTCGACGAAATTGCCGACCCGGCTCCTCTCGCCCAGCACCGCGCCGGGGCGGAGACGCGCATAGGGGCCGACATCAGCCTTGGTCGCGACGGTCGCGCCCTCCAGATGGCTGAAGGCATGGATCGTGACGTTGTCGGCGATGGTCACGCCGGGGCCGAAGACGACGTTCGGCTCGATCGTCACATCGCGACCGAGCTGCGTGTCGTGCGCGAAGAACACGGTGTCGGGCGCGACCAGCGTGACGCCGTCCGCCATGGCGCGGGCGCGGCGCTTGGCCTGCCACGCGCTTTCCACCGCCGCCAGTTCGGCACGGCTGTTGATGCCGGCGACTTCGTCCGCCGAGGTTTCGATCACCACCGCGCCGCGCCCGTCGGCGATGGCGAGCATGACGATATCGGGCAGATAATATTCGCCGGCGGCATTGTCGTTGCCGACGCGTTCCAGCAGCGCCCACAGGTCGGCCGAGCGCACCGCGGTCACGCCGCTGTTGCACAGGTCGACCGCGCGTTCCTCTGCCGTGGCGTCCTTGTATTCGACCATCTTGGCGATGTTGCCGGCGGCGTCGGCGATGATCCGGCCGTAAGCGGCGGCATCCGCCGGACGGAAGCCCAGCACCGCGACCGCCGGGGCGTCCGCTTCGTCCAGCCGCGCGGTCAGCCGGGCGACGGTATCGGCCGACAGCAGCGGCGTGTCGCCGAAACAGACCAGCACGATGCCGTCATGGTCGGCAAGCGTCGCCTTGGCCTGCAGCGCGGCGTGCGCGGTGCCCAGCTGTTCGCGCTGCCACGCGATCTCGACACCGCGCCCGGCTACCGCCTTTTCCACCTGTTCGCCGACCGCGCCGACGATCACCACCCGGCGGGTGACGTTCGCAGCGGACAGGCTGTCGAGCAGGTGAAACAGCATCGGCTGTCCAGCGAGCGGATGCAGCACCTTGTGCTTCGTCGACTTCATGCGGGTGCCCTGCCCGGCGGCGAGGATCACGGCGGCGATCGGTTGTGCGCTCATGGGCGGCAGTCTGTGGCACACGACCCTTGCCAATTCCATATCGCGCACGCCAAAGCCGGCCACATGACAAAGATTTCATTCGCGATCGTCGGTTTCGACCTCGACGGCACCTTCGTCGATACCAGCGGCGACCTGACCGACGCAGTGAATCATGCGCTGGCCGATGCCGGCCGGCCGCTGCTGACCCGGCAGCAGGTCATTCCGATGATCGGCGGCGGGGCGAAGCACATGCTGCGCCAGGGGATGGAAGCGACCGGCGGTTGCGACGAGGCGGAGCTGACCCGACTCCACCGGCTGCTGCTCGACTATTACGAGGCACATATCGCGGTGCATTCGCGGCCGTTTCCTGGGGCGATGGCGGCGCTGGACCAGTTGGACGCGATAGGCGTGACGGTCGCGATCGTCACCAACAAGCTGGAGGCGCTGGCGCGGCGGTTGCTGGACGAGCTCGACCTCACCCGCCGCTTTGCCTGCATCATCGGCGGCGACACGCTGGGGCCGGGCAAGTCGAAGCCGAACCGCGCACCGATCGACGCGATGATCGCCCAGTGCGGCGGCGGGCGGGCGGCATTCGTCGGCGATTCGCATTTCGACATCGACGCCGCGAGGAATGCCGGCATTCCGAACATCGCCTGTTCGTTCGGGTTCCTGATGCAGCCGGTCGGCGAGCTGGGGGCCGACGCGGTGATCGATCATTTCGACGAACTGATCCCGACGCTCGCGCGTTTGGGCGCCTGATCCCCCTTCCCCATTCGAGGAATTGCCATGACCCGCCCCGTCGCCCTCATCACCGGCGCATCGTCCGGTATCGGCCTCAGCTTCGCGCATCACCTGGCGCGGACCGGCCATGACCTCGTCATCGTCGCGCGGCGCGAAGACCGGCTGCGCGACCTCGCCGAACAGCTGTCGGTCGAACACGGCATCGATATCGAGGTGATCGCCGCCGACCTCGCCGACCCGGACGATCTGGATGTGGTCGAGGAACGGCTGGAGGCGGGCGAACCGATCGCGCTGTTCGTCAACAATGCCGGCTTCGCCGCGATGGGCAAGGTCGGCGAAGGCGACCGCGACGCCATGACCGACATGCTGCTGCTCAACGTCGTCGCGTTCAGCCGGTTGGCCGATGCGGCGATGGCGGGCATGAAGCGGTCAGGCACGGGCACGATCATCAATGTCGGGTCGGGCACGCTGTTCACGAAGCTGCCGACCTATGCCGGCTATGGCGCGACCAAGGCCTATGTCGCCTATTACACCCGCGTGATGCAGGCGGAGGCGAAGGGCGGCAATATCCGCATCCAGCTGCTGATCCCCGGCGTCACCGCGACCGATTTCCACCATGTCGCGGGCAAGAGCATCGACGACTTCCCGCCCGAGCGCGTTATGGAGCCGGACGATCTGGTCGTCGCGTCGCTGCGTGGACTGGAGCTGGGCGAGGCGGTGTGCATCCCGTCGCTGCCCGACGTGGCGGATTGGGAAGCGCTGGAGGCGGCCGAGGCGAAGATCGCGCCCAACGCGTCGCGGGACAAGGTGGCGGATCGGTATCACGCGTAAGGTCCTCCCCGGCACGGGGAGGGGGACCAGCGCAGCTGGTGGAGGGGGTTGTCCGCAGACGAAACCGTTGCGTTGCGTGGCGATCCCCCTCCACCATCCGCTACGCGGACGGGCCCCCTCCCCGCGAGCGGGGAGGAGCTGAGCGCCACCAATTATTAAGCTCCCACCGCTATTTCGGCCGTGGTAGCGACCAATTCCGGTCGCGGGGGCGTATGATGGGCAAGCGGGTACAGCGGATCCTGGTCGTATTCGGCACGCGGCCCGAGGCGATCAAGCTGTTCCCGCTGATCCACGCCCTGCGTGCCCATCCCGGCTTCGATACCCGCGTCGTCGTGACCGCGCAGCATCGCGAGATGCTGGACCAGGTGATGGAGTTCGCGGGCATCACCCCCGATATCGACCTGAACATCATGACCGCCGGCCAGTCGCTCGA
>CAJYRU010000074.1 GCA_913777295.1 uncultured Sphingomonas sp.
CCATAGCTGTGCTGCGCACCGCCCGCGACCTGATCGACGATGCCGTCGGCCTGCAGGCCGCGATGGTCGACGACGTCGCCGACGGTTTTTTCGACCTTGCCGGTGGCGTAGCGGACACCGCCTTCGAATTCATCCTTGTTCATGATGCTTTCCTTTCCGAATGGAGGATCAGGGGAGGACGTTGCAGCCCGCGGCAGCCTTGCCGACCGCCAGCGCGATCGCCGGGTCCTTGATCTGACCAGCCACGCGCACGAGGTCGCCGACCGTCAGCGCGGCCGGGTTGGGATCGTCCTTCTTGTACGCTGCAGCGGCACGGCCGAGCTGCTGCAACTGGCCGAGCGACAGGTCGCCCTGCAGGCGCGTACCGACACAATCGGCGCGCTGCGCGTCCAGCCCGTAACGCTGGAGTCCGGTCGAGATACGGGTCGCGGGCGCGGCGCAGGCGCCGAGCGCCAATGTGCCGAACAGGGTAAGCGCAACTGCCTTCATGGACCGGTCTCCCACGACACGGCCGCAGGGGCGCGACCGGTCAGGGCGCATCAACCGACCGGAAGGACTAGCGTTCCTGGTATCTTTGCGGGATTATCTAGTCCGAAAGTACCATCACGATCAGTGCCGCCTGTTCGGCGTACAGTCGCGACATGCGCAAATGACTCGCGCGTATTTCTATTTCGGTGGTATTTTCAGCGAGTTGCCGATGTACTTCCGACCGCCCGATCAGATAGGCGCGCTCTTCCGTCGCGGAGAGAAGCGGGGCGGCGGGACGGGCGGTCAGGGACATGGCGCGATAGTATCGGTACGGTATCGTTCCGGCTATCGTGCAAAACTACCTGTCGGCATGGTTGTTCGGCACCTGTGGGGGGCAGCCTTCGCGCCTCTCACCCCAAACACAACGTCACCCCGGACTTGATCCGGGGTCCCGCTTCTTCTTCCGGCGTGGGAGAGAAGCGGGACCCCGGGTCAAGCCCGGGGTGACGAGGAGCGTCAATTCCGCAGCGGCTTGCCCGTCTGCAGCACATGGGTCACGCGGTCCTGCGTACGGCTGTCGCGCATCGCGTCGAGGAACACGCGGCGCTCCAGCGTCAGCAGCGCGTCTTCGGTCACGACGTCGATGATGTCGGTGTCGCCGCCGGTCAGCACCTCCGCCACGCGGCCCGACACGACCTCGTCATAGGGCGTCGCCAGCCCCTTCGCCCGGAAGCCGCGCACGACGTCGGCGATGGCGATCCGGCCGCTTTCGCCCGGCAGGCGATAGACCGGCGGCTCGGGCGGGGCATAGCCCTCGACCAGCGCCAGCGCCTTGGCCTTCGCATCGGCCAGCAACCGGTCGCGGTTTATCGTGATGCCGTCCGAAGGCCGCAGGAAGTGCAGCTCGCGCGCCTCCGCCGCCGACTTGGACACCTTGGCGGTCGAGATCGTCTCGAACGCCACGCCCACCGCCGGCATCGGCCCGCGCGGCGTGCCCTTGGCCTTCGCGATCCGGTCGAGCAGTTCGCCATGCCCGCCCCATCCGGGGACGAGGCCCGCGCCGGCTTCGACCAGCCCCATATAGGTTTCGGCATGGGCCTGGATCGCGTCGGCGTGCAGCGAAATCTCGCATCCGCCGCCCAGCGCCATGCCGGCCGGCGCGGCGACCACCGGGAAGGGGGCGTATTTCAGCGCCTTGAACGTCGCCTGCCCGCCGCCGATCATCTGTTCGATCTGTTCCCACGCGCCGGACTTCACCGCCCAGAGCGCGAGGAACAGGTTCGCGCCGACCGAGAAGTTGCTGGCATCGGTGTAGATCACCAGCGCCTTGAACCGATCGCGCACGACCGCGATCGTCTCGTTCAGCAGCGCCACGACCTTGTCGTCGAGCGCGTTGCTCTTGCCGGTAAATTCGAAGCAGACCACCCCGTCGCCGACATCCCACAGCGCCGCCGATTCATTGCGCAGCACCGGTTCCGACCGCAGCTTGACGTCTTCGAGCAGCAGCACGCCCTCGCCGCGCACCACATCGGCGTACGCGCCATCGAGCGTCAGATATTGCCGCTGGCCGCCCTCGACCCGGTAGAAGGTCCGGTCGCCCACGGTGTCGAGGATCGCGGGCACGTCGCGCCCTTCGGCGCGCAACCGCGCCGCCAGCGTCGCCGCGCCGATCCGGTCGATCAGCTCGAACGGGCCATATTTCCAGTTATAGCCGAGCTTCATCGCATCATCGATCGCGACGATATCGTCGGCCGCCTCGCCCACCAGCATCGCGGCATAGGGCAGCACGCGCCCAAGGATCGCCCAGGCATAGTCGCCCGACGGCCCCTCCAGTTCGATCAGCTTGCCCAGATCCTTCGCGGCATCGGCGGGCAGGTCAGCGGGGGTCTGCTGTTCGCGATACTCGCCGGTGGCGAGGTCGAGCGCGAACTTGGTCCGCGTCGCCTTGTCGAAGCGGTAGAACCCGCCCTTGCCCTTGCGGCCGGTGAAGCCCTCCGCGATCATCCTGTCGACCAGCGGCATCGGCCGCACCGTGTCGAAATAGGGATCGCCCTCAGGCAGCGTCGCGGTCAGGCTCTTGGACAGGAGCGGCATCAAATCGATGCCGACCAGATCGACCAGCCCGAAAATCCCGGTCTTGGGCACGCCCATCGGCCGCCCGCCGATCTGGTCCGCCTGCTCGACCGTCAGCCCCAAATCCATCGCCGCATTGATCGCGACCGCCAGCCAATAGGTGCCGATGCGGTTGGCGATGAAGCCCGGCGTATCCTTCGCCCGCACGATCCGCTTGCCGAGGTTCCGGTCGACAAAATCCTCGACCTTTCCCGCGACCGCCGGATCGGTGTCGGTGCCCCGCACGATCTCGATCAGCCGCATATAGCGCGGCGGGTTGAAGAAATGGGTGATGAGGAAATCGCGCCGGAACCCCTCGCCGCGTCCCGCGACGAGATGGTCGAGCGGAATGGTCGAGGTGTTCGACGATACCGCCGTGCCCGGACGCTTCAGCGCCTCGATCCGGGCATAGAGCGCCTGCTTGATGTCCAGCCGCTCGACCACCGCCTCGACGATCCAGTCGCATTCGGCGATGCGGTCGAGATGGTCGTCGATATTGCCGGTCTCGACCAGCTTCGCCGCCGATTTCGACATGAACGGCGCAGGGTCCGTCTTCAGCATTCGGGCGACCGCGCCCTTGGCGACGGCATCGCGATCGGGACCGTCCTTGGCGATATCGAGCAGCAGCACCGGCACCCCGGCATTGGCGACATGCGCGGCGATGCCTGCGCCCATCACCCCTGCGCCAATGACGCAGACCTTGCGGATCGCCGTGTCCATCATGCGCGCTCCAGCACGGTGGCGATGCCCTGCCCGCCGCCGATGCACTGGGTCGCTAGCGCATAGCGCTTGCCCTCGCGTGCCAGCAGCGCCGCCGCCTTGCCGACGATCCGCGCGCCCGTAGCACCCAGCGGATGGCCGATCGCGATCGCCCCGCCATCGAGGTTGATGACGTCATCCTTGATGCCGAGGTCGCGGATGCACGCGATCGCCTGCGCCGCGAACGCCTCGTTGATCTCGACCACGTCGATATCGTCGATGGTCAGGCCGGCACGCTCCAGCGCCTTTTGCGACGCGCCGATCGGACCCAGCCCCATCGTTTCCGGCGCGCAGCCCGAAATGCCGATCGACTTGATCCGGGCGAGGATGGTCAGGCCGTGCTTCGTCGCGAATTCCTCCGACGTCACCAGCACCGCGCTCGCCCCATCGGTCAGCGGCGACGATGTGCCGGCGGTGACCGACCCATCCTGGCGGAAGGCAGGTTTCAGGCCCGACAGCGCTTCGCTGGTCGTGTCGGGACGGATCGTGCCGTCCTCGCTCACCACGCCGCCCTTGGTCTGGATCGGCACGATTTCATCGGTCAAGCGCCCTTCGCTGCGCGCGGCACCGGCCTTGCGCTGGCTGGCGACGGCGAAGGCGTCCTGTTCGTCGCGGGTGATCTGGTACTTCGTCGCGACATTCTCGGCGGTGTCGCCCATGCCCATATAGGCCCCGGCGCTCTTCGCGGCCAATGCGGGGTTGGGCAGCGGGTTGTAGCCGCCCATCGGCACCCGGCTCATCGATTCGAGGCCGGCGCAGATGAACGCCTCGCCCGCGCCGACCTCGATCTGGCCGGCGGCGATGTGGATCGCGCTCATCGACGACCCGCAGAAGCGGTTGACCGTCATGCCGCCCACCGACAGCGGCAGGTCACCCAGCAGCGCCACCATCCGCGCGACGTTGAAGCCCTGCTCCCCTTCCGGGAACGCGCAGCCCATCACCACGTCTTCGATCAGCGCGGCATCGACCCCGGTCCGCTCGATCAGGCCGCGCACGACCTGCGCCGCCAGATCCTCCGGCCGGACCCGCGCCAGCGCGCCCTTGCCCGCCAGGTGAAAGGGAGAGCGAACATAGCCTGCGATTACGGCCTTCATCGAAGCGATCCTTTCCAAGGTCTGCCATGCGTGTCATGGCTATATGCCCTATACGATAGCTATGTTACCTATAGGGTATATGGACGGGGCGCAATGGCCGACGGGGACAGGGTGATGGACGAGGAACTGAGCGGCATCCACGCCGTCGCCGATACGCTGGGCATCACCCCGCGCACGCTCCGCCTGTACGAGGACAAGGGGCTGATTCATCCGGTGCGCGTCGGCAACAACCGCGCCTACAGCCACCGCGACATCGTGCGGATGCGGCTGATCCTGCGCGGCAAGCGCCTTGGGTTCACCCTGCGCGAGATTCAGGAGTTTCTCGACCTCTACAGCAGCGACGCGGGGAACGACGAACAGATGCGGACGCTGGCGGCACGCTGCCGCAGCCGGATCGACGCGCTGAACCTGCAACGCCAGGCCCTGGAACAGACCGTCGCTGAGCTGGAGGAGCTGGAACAGACCGCACTGGCGCATCGCTGCAAGGGCGGGCGGTAACGTCAGCGCTCCGGGCAGTATGCGCCATCCGCCTCCCATGTGCCCCTTGCGGGATTGAGCGGGACCGCGCACCCTTGGGCGAACCGGGGATGGAGAATGCCATGCGACTGCTGTTTGCGACGATCGGGGCCACCATGTTGTGCGCGGGTGCCGCACAGGCGCAGGACGCCGCCACCACGCCGGCGGGGAAAGAAGCGCTGACGCTGCTGGTCGATGGCGTCAAGTTCCAGACGGTTGCGGGACGCGGGCAGGTGCCGGCCTATGCCGACTATCTGAAGGCGAAGCTGCTCTCCGCCGGCTATGCCCCCGCCGATGTGCAGTTCGTCCCCATTGGCGAAACCGGCTATCTGACCGCGCGTACGCCCGGCCGGGACCGCAAGGCAAAGCCGGTCGTCGTGCTGGCACATATGGACGTGGTGGAGGCCGATCCGAAGGACTGGACCCGTGATCCGTTCACGCCGGTCGTCGAGGGCGGCTATGTCTTCGGTCGGGGGAGCCTGGACAACAAGGCCGGGCTGTCGATGGCGGTGGCGACCCTGATGAAGCTGCGCCGCGAGAAATGGGTGCCGCAACGCGATGTCGTCCTGGTCCTGACCGGCGACGAGGAAACCAGCATGAAGACGACGCGCGCGGCGGCGGCGGCGTTCAAGGATGCGGCACTCGTGCTGAATGCCGATGCCGGCGGCGGGCAGCTCGGCGACGATGGCAAGCCGGTGGTCTATGCCCTGCAGGCCGCCGAAAAGGTCTATGGCGACTGGCACCTGACGATCACCGATCCCGGCGGGCACAGCAGCCGCCCGGGGCCGGACAATGCCATCGTCCATCTGGCGGCGGCGATCGGACGCATCGCCGCCTATCGCTTTCCGCCACAGCAGAACGAGATCACCAAGGCGTCACTGGCCGGCACCGCGACGATGACGCCCGGGCCGCTGGGCGCGGCGATGAAGGCCTTTGCCGCCGACCCGACCGATACCGCCGCCGCGGATACGCTGTCGGCCGACAAGCGCTATATCGGGCAGGTCCGCACGACCTGCGTGCCCACCATGTTCAACGGCGGCCATGCGCCGAACGCCTTGCCGCAGCGCGCGGTCGCCAACATCAACTGCCGCATCTTTCCGGGCACCCCGCGCGCCGCGATCGAGGCCAGGCTGGTCGAACTGACCGCCGATCCCAAGATCACCGTCAGCTTCGCCGACAATGGCACGATCGAGGCCGGCGCTTCCCCGCTCGATCCGAAGGTGCTGGGGGCGGTGAAGGCGGCGGTGGCCAAGCGTGCCCCGGGCCTGCTAGTCGTGCCGGCGCAGGAAGCGGGCGCGACCGATTCGATGCACTTCCGCGCCTATGGCATCCCCAGCTTCGGGGTCGGCGGGGTGTTCATGAAGCCCAGCGACAGCTTTGCGCACGGCCTGAACGAACGCGTGCCGGTGGCGACGTTCGACCCCGGCGTCGCATGGTGGGAAACGCTGCTGAAGACGCTGGGGTAACGCATCGACTCCCCTCCCCGGAAAGGGAGGGGAGTTACCGATCAGCCGAACAGCGCCAGCACGCCGCGCGACGGGTCGACCAGTCCTTCGTAGATCATCTTGCACGCGACGTAGACGATCACGGCAAGGCCGATATAGGCGACCCAGCGATAGCGTTCGATCACGCGCGCCAGCACGTTGGCGGCGACGCCCATCAGCGCGACGGACAGGATCAGGCCGATGGCGAGGATGCCGGGATGCTCGCGCGCGGCGCCAGCGACGGCCAGCACATTGTCGAGGCTCATCGACACGTCCGCAACCGCAACGGCCCAGGCGGCGCTGGCAAAGGTGCGCGGCGCGCGCGCCTTCAGCTCGGTTTCCTCGGTACCGGCGTCGCCGCCGTCCTTCAGCTCGCGCCACATCTTCCACGCGACCCACACCAGCAGCAAGCCGCCGGCAAAGACGAGGCCGGTGACCTGCAGCAGCTGCGTGACGACCAGCGCGAAGGCGACGCGCAGCACCAGCGCCGCGCCGACCCCGATCAGGATCACCTTGCGCCGCATGTCGGCGGGCAGCCCGGCGGCAAGCGCGCCGACGACGATCGCATTGTCGGCGGCCAGCATGATGTCGATCAGCACGACCTGTCCAAAGGCGGCCAGCGCCGACGGGCTGCCGATATTGGCGAAATCGGCGACGATATGGTTCCACAGTTCGTTCATCGGGGCAGCCTATAGCGGGAAAGCGTCACGGGGCCAGCGCCGCGCGCATGGTCGGTATACTGACGTGTCGAACCGGCAGGCGGGGGCGAGGTTCCGTGGTCGGTGCGGGCTATCGGCCGGCGCCGTGCCATGGCAGGCTGCGCCCATGCTTCGCCTCGTTCCGTTCGCCCTCGCCCTCGCCGCTCCCGCCTTTGCGCAGGAGGCGCCGCGCTACGACGTCGCCGAACGGACGCGGGCGCTCGCATTCGATCCGGCACGGTTCTTTGCCGAACGCCCCGACCCGGCGATCGCCATCCGCTATGTCGGCGACGATCGCAGCGTGCCGGTCTATGCGATTGCCGTGCGACGCGGCTGTATCGATAGCGATAGGGGCGAAGCACGCCTGGAATGCGGCCAGCGGCTGATCGCCCGGATGGTCCGCGCACCATTTCCCGGTACGCCGCGCCGCCCGCGCGAACGCGGCTATCGCCTGATCCGAACGCTGGAACAGCGCCGTCCCGACGGCGACAATGCCCTGCGCCGAGGACTGGACGGCGCAGGACTGGAATGGATGGAGGCGGACGTGCGGCAATGTCCGAAGGCGATGGCGCAGCTGGCGACGATGGGAGAGCTACGGTTCGTGACGGACATCGATTTCGACCGACGCCTCTCCGAAATCGTACTGCACGCGGACATCATCCGGTTCGAGGTGGGCGATTACCTGCTCCGCGCAAGCTATGAGGGCTGGTTGAAGCCCGGCACGGCGGGCGCATGGGCCGATGCCTTTGCAGAAAGCCTCGAGGGTTGCTGGAAACCTGCCACCGCGCCGGTGCCGTGGAAGGCACCGGTGCAGTAACCGCTCCTTATTTTCCCCGCGCCGCCGCCGTCCGGTCGCGCGTCGCGCGGAATTCGCTGTCGTTCGACCAGTTCGGCCAGCCCCGACCATCGGCCAGGCGACGCCCGAGCGTGTAGAGGATCGTCATGTCGCTCTGCACGCTGCCCGTGTTCCAGTTCGGATCATATTCGTCGGCAGGCTGATGATATTTGTCGCGGGTATAGGCGTCTTCCAGTGCCTTGCCCCGCGCCGCGCCGCCGACGACCAGGTCGCGACCGGGGCTGTAGGACAATGCCGGCACACCGCGCTTGGCGAGCGAGAAATGGTCTGAGCGATAGAACAGCCCTGCCTCCGGCCGTGAATCGGGGGTGTAGCGCCGCCCCTCAGCCGCCGCGGTTTCGGTCAGCATCGTCAGCAGGTCGAGCTTCGCGATACCGTACATGCTGAAGTCGCGGGTTTTCTCGCTCCCGAACGGACCGTCCATGTTGATGACCCCGGCGGTCGTCGCCAGCGACCGGAGCGGGTTGGCGGCATAATATTCCGACCCCAGCAGCCCCTTTTCCTCTGCCGTGACGGCCAGGAACAGGACCGAACGGTCGGGCTTCGGCCCCTTGCCATACGCGCGCGCCAGTTCGAGCAGCGCGGCGACGCCCGATGCATTGTCGAGCGCGCCATTATAGATGCGATCGCCCTTCGCATCGGGCTGGCCGATGCCCAGATGATCCCAGTGCGCCGAATAGATCACGGTTTCGTTCGGGTGTTTGCTGCCTGGCAGAATGCCCGCGACATTGTGCGAGGTGATGACCTCCGGCTTGACGGTGTAGCGCGCGTCCAGTGTCGCCTTCAGCGGCATGGCCCGGAAGTCCGCCTTGCGCGCCGCCGCCTTGGCCGCGTCGAAATCCAGCCCCGACCGCTTGAACAGGTCGACCGCCAGATCGCGCTGGATCCATCCTTCCATCGGCACGTGCGATGCGGCGGGATCCTTCCGCACGATGTCGAACATGGTGTTGGTGTTCGAATTCTTGACCGTCGTCCAGCCATAGGAGGCAGGTGCGCTTTCATGGACGATCAGGATGCCTGCCGCCCCCTGTCGCGCCGCTTCCTCGTACTTGTAGGTCCAGCGGCCGTAATAGGTCATCGCCTTGCCGCCGAAATCGCCCTCGCCCCCTTCGAAATCGGGGTCGTTGATGAGGACGACCATGATCTTGCCCTTGAGATCGACCCCCTTGAAGTCGTCCCAGTTACGCTCTGGCGCCTTCACGCCATATCCGACGAAGACCAGCGGCGCATCGGCGATCGCGACCGATTGCTGCCCGGTCATCGCCGCGCGCACCGCGATCTGGTCGCCCTGCGTCAGCGCCTGTTTCGTACCCGGCGACGTGATCGACAGCTGCG
This sequence comes from uncultured Sphingomonas sp., assembly GCA_913777295.1. Classification (GTDB taxonomy): domain Bacteria; phylum Pseudomonadota; class Alphaproteobacteria; order Sphingomonadales; family Sphingomonadaceae; genus Sphingomonas. The sequence goes on from CAJYRU010000074.1 coordinate 9,323, forward strand.
GTGTGCCGACGATGTCGGATTTCAGCAGCGGCACGTCCTGATACCAGCTGCCCTTGTCCCCGGCGGGTTGCAGGCCGGCGGCCTTCATCTGCTCGGCGATATAGGCGATGCTCTTCGCCTCGCCGTTCGTCGCCGGCCCGCGTCCTTCGAATGCATCGCTCGACAGCGTCTGGATGTCGCGCGAGATGCGCTGGGTATCGAAGGTCGGCGCCCTGGGCGCAGGCGCGGCGAGGGCAGCGGTCGACAGCAACAGGCCGGGCAGGATCAGGCGCTTCATCAGGGGCGTACTCCGAACGGATGGGATCGGCCGAAATTGTGGCGCAGGTCGCAGGCCGCGGCAATGGGCGGGGCGGACGCTGCCGACCGAACCCCTATCCCTGTCGCCGCATCAACCCGACCAGCGCCGCCAGCTTCGGCCGCCCGCCGCTGGCCAACAGGCTCGCGCGGAAGATGCGGCCGAGCAGGATGACCTCCACCACGATGAACGCCGCGGTGATCGCACCCGCCGCCCATACCTGCCACAGCGGCATCCCGGTGCCGAGGCGCGCCAGCACCGCGAACGGCGTCCAGATCGGGATCCATGTCAGCAACTCGACCGCCGGGCCGGTGGCACCGCGCAGCACCGCCTGCACCAGCACGGTCACCGGGATCATGATGACCATCAGCACCGGGGTAAGATAGCCCTGCGCATCGCGCATCGAATCCGACACCGCGCCGATCACCAGAAAGATCATCGCCACGACAATATATCCCGCGACGAAGAAATACAGGATCGTCGCGATCGCCCCGAACGACGATACCGGCTCCAGCGCGGGCCGGATCATCTCGGCGATCGCGCCGTGGGTGGCAAAGGCGGCGACGATGCCGCACGCCGCCCAGGTCGCGACCATCGACAGCCCGATGCCGACCGTGCCGATCAGCTTGCCGTACATCAGCTCGTTCGGGCTGACACAGGCCAGCACCGTCTCGATCAGCTTGTTGCTGCGTTCCTCAACCGATCCCTGCAACATCCAGCTGCCCGACAGGACCAGCGACATGAGCAGGATATAGGCGCAGGCGAGCGGCAGGATCGACCGGATCAGCACACGTTCGCGCCCGCTGCCGCGCGGCGGCACGACGACCGCGATCGCCGGCGCGATCCGCGTCGAGGCGGCGGCGACCGGCGCGGCGACGCCATTGGCCTGCAGATAGCGGACCTTCAGTTCCTGCGCGAGCAGCCCCTGTACCATCGTCACGAAGCTGCTGGACGGCGCGCCATTGGCCCAGAGCTTCACCTCCGGCGAACGGCCGAAATCGGCGGGGATATAAAGGGCGTAATCCAGCGCCTTCTCCCCGCTGCCCGCGGCAGGGCGCAACAGCGGGTCGAGCGCCGGTCCGACCAGTTCGGGCGGCGCGGCGGCAACCGCTGCGGGCACGGGCACGATGGTATAAAGCGGATCGGGCGCGTCGAAGGCCGGCACCTCCCCGCCCTTTGCCCGGATCCTGGCCATTGCGCCTTCGACCCCGCCGGCCGCGACGAACGCCGCGACATCGGCATCGCTGTACCAGCGGTCGTGTCGCGCCCACGGCGCGGCGGGATCGGCGGCATCCAGCCTGTTGCTTTCGACATAGCGCGAAAACTGCGTCAGCACCCGGCGCTGTTCGTCCAGCTCGATCCGGTCCGCGATCGCCTGCGCGGTCGTGCCGCCGCCGCTGCGGTCGATCAGCATGACGCGCTGCGTGTCGGACTTGTCGAGGAAGCGCGACGCGATCGGCCCGATCGCGAATGCCAGCGGCAGGATCAGCAGCGTGATCCAGAAGCTGCGCGTGGCGGCGATCTGGCGGAACTCGCGCGCTGCGATCAACAGGATATGATTCATCATGCCCGTGGCTCCGCCGATCCGACGATATGGAGAAAGACGTCGTGCAGTCCGGGCCGGTGCTGTTCGAACCGGCGCAGCGGCACACCCGACGTCGTGCAATGCTGCAACAGGTCGGCGGGATCGCGTCCCGGCGCCATCCGCACGTCCCACGCGGTCCAGCCGTCGCCCAGATCGCCGGCGGCGCGCGCCGAATCGACGCCCGCAAGCCCGGCGAGCGACTGTCGCGCCACCACGTCGAGCCGCGCGGGCAGCGTCGCGCGCGCTTCGTCCTGCGTACCTTCGAACCGCTTGGCCCCCTTGGCCAGCAGCAGCAGCCGGTCGCACAGCCGCTCGGCGTGCTGCATGACGTGGGTGGAGAACACCACCGCCGCCCCGCCCTTCGCCGCGCTCAATATTTCTTCTTCCAACAGGCCCTGATTGACCGGGTCCAGCCCGGAAAAGGGTTCGTCGAGGATCAGCAGGCGGGGCGCGTTGATGACGGCGGTGGCCAGCTGCACCTTCTGCGCCATGCCCTTGGACAGCTTGTCCACCCCGGTCTTCAGGTTCGCACCCAGACCGAACCGGTCGAGCAACTCGCGCCCCTTCGCGCGTGCGTCGGCCGCGCGCATCCCTTTCAACCGCCCGAAATAGACCACCGTTTCCAACGCGGTCATCGATCGGTACAGCCCGCGCTCTTCGGGCAGGAAGCCGAGCAGCCCGCTCGATTCACGTCCCGGCGGCTTACCCAGCACCTCGATCTGCCCGGCATCGGGGCGGATGATGTCCAGCACCATGCGCAGCGACGTCGTCTTGCCCGCGCCATTGCCGCCGAGGAAGCCGAACACCTCCCCGGGCGCCACGGCAAAGCTCAGATGGTCGACCGCCGTCATCGCGCCGAACCGTTTCACCACGCCATCGAGGCGCAGGGCATGTTGCATCCGAATTCCCCCCGGTATCGCCACGGTTATTGCCGTTTATCGATACGCCGACAAGGGGGAATGGTACGCCAAAGTGCAAAACGGGTCAGGCATCCGGCGGCGGCAGGTCGGTGCGCCCCTCCGCCGCCGCCGGGGTGCCGACCCCGGCCGGCCCGGCCCAGCGCGCCGCCCCCGCCCGCATCAGCTCAACCCCCAGCCAGGCCAGCGCACCGTCCGCCACCGCAAAGCACAGCGCGAGGCGCGGCCAGCCGTTCGCCAGCAGCAGCAACGGCCACCCCACTGCCACCGCTACCAGGATACCGCCCACCGGCCGGGTCAGCCGATGCCACCAGCGGCGCGGGACATAGGGTTCGCTGCACGTCAGCACGCTGCCGTCCGCTTCGTCCCAGCGATGCCGGACGGCGACCGGCCGCCCCTTTGCGCGCATGGTCAGCCCGGGCGTCCGCCCAGCCGCCAGAGCAGCGACGCGCCGATCAACGGCAGCAGCGCACCCGGCGCATCGACCGCCGGATCGATGTAGAAACGTGCCTCCATCGTGTTGTTCTCCACCGTCTCGGCACCGGCAAAGCCCAGCTTTTCGCAGGTATCGACATCCGACCGGGTCGAACACAGGAACCGCCCGTCCGCGGTCGCGAGCAGCAACAGCGGTCGCCGTTCCCCGGCCCGCGTGATGCGCAGGTCGGGTGTACCAGTCGGATAGAGGTCGAACGCTGCTGGCACGATGTCGGCAAGCGCCGCGACATAGCGCGCCTGATCGGGTGTCAGCGCCGTGCGGAAGCCCAGCATCTGCCGGCTGGCTCCTTCCTCCAGCGCATTTTCCTCGACCTCCGGATCAAGCGGTTCGTCGCCGCTTGCAAGGTCATAGGCATCGATCACCGCCGTCGGCACCTCCTCCTCCTGCTTCAGCAGCGCGGCATAGGCAGCGTTGTCGAACGGCGTCAGCGCCCCGGCCAGCCCGGCAGTCATCGCCGCCTCCACTTCGGCCGGGCCGACATCGTCGCGTGCGGCCCCGATCGCGGTCTGCGCGTTGCAGGCGGGACGGAAGCGATGGACCAGATCGGTTTCGACCGGGCGCAGCCATTGTTCGCGCACCCAGTCGCCGCGCGCATTCCCGGTCGCGCCGGCAAGGCGTTCGTTCCATCCGGCAGGAACCGGCACGAACAGGCACGCGATGCGGTCCAGCATCGTCGCCTCTCCCCCCGGTCCGAACACGTCCCAGTGCCGCGCGGCGAACAGCGCCTTTTGCAGCGTGCAATGCGATCCCTTCAGCAACGGATGATCGACCGGCCGCGACAGGTCCTGCGCCCGGCCATCGGGCAGACACGCCGCCAGCGCGTCGGTCACGGGATGGTCGGGCAGAAGGTCGAACAACCGGCGCAGCGCCGTGCGGGCAAAGCTGATCCGCGGCGATCGCAGCGTCTGCCCGACGACATGTTTGTGCCAGCGCTGCATCACGCTGTAGCCGGGTTCGGCCTGACGCCCGACGTGCAGCCCGATGTAGAACAGCGCCCCGTCGAGAAACAATGCGTACAGCCCCGGCCCGCACAGCGCGTCGGCCTGCGCTGCCGGGGTCGGGTCGGCGACCTGATTCGCCCAGTCGGGCTTGCTCTTCGGGGCGGTGGCGGAACGCAAGGTCAGCAGGTCGGCGGCAATCTGGGTCGGCATGGGCGATCCTCTTGGTGAACCGCGCCGACCCTGCCCCGCCGTCCGGCCTGCGCCCATTGGGGAAATATCCCGATAGGACACTGCCGACGCGAGCGCCTAGAGCGCGGGCGATGCCGTCCTTTCCTGCCCCCCGATCCGCCGGGCCGTTCGGTGCGCTGCTGCCCGACCGCCGCGATGCGGGCTGGCTGCTGGGCTATGCCGTCGCCTTCGCGCTGTCGCATCATGTCGCCGCCATCTGGGGCGGGCAGGGCTATTATTCGCTGCTCTATCCCGCCGCCGGAGTTCGCCTGGCCCTGCTGTGGCGCCGGGGGCCGCGCCTGACGCTGGCGGTCGCGCTGACCGAACTGGTCGTGCAGGGGCTGAACGGCATCGTCGTGCCGGGCGCGCCGGGCTGGATCGTCGTGGCGAGCGGCGTGGTGCGCCCGCCGATCGCCTATGGCGCGGTCGTGTGGCTGGTGCGGCGACTGACCACCCGCGCGACGGCCGGTGCCGCCACCTCCAGCCTGGCCACCGCACCGATGCCGCTGAGCCTCGCAGCGATCGCCGCACCGGTCGCCGCGGTGCTGGCCGCGCTCCCCTATGCGATCTGGCTGCCCGAGCTGACCGGGGTCCGGGGCCTGCAACCGCTGATCGCCTCGCTTACCGCCTTTGCCGTCGGCGACGTGCTGGGCGTGTTGCTGATCGCACCGCCGATCCTGTGGCTGGTGGAGGCGACGCAGACCCCTGCCCCGCACAGGATCCGACACTCGATCGCGGCATGGGGCGAAGCGGGATCGGTGCTGCTGCTCGCCATCGTGGTCAGCGTCGCGCTGGTCCGCACGGGCCTTGGCCTGCCGCCCACCCCCGCGCTGCTGGCGGTGGCGTGGATCGGGCTGCGGTTCGGGCGCAAGGCCGGATGGTGCGCCATCGTCCTCTTCACCGCGCTCGTCCTGCCGCTGACCACCGCATCGGTACCCCTGCCCGACCGGCTCGCGCTGCACATGAGCCTCGCCTCGATCGCGGTGGTCGGATACCTCGCGGGCAGCTTCGCCGATGCACAGGCGCGGGCGCGCGCCGATCTGGCGCGGCGCGACCGGATGCTGTTCCAGGCCGAACGGCTGAAGACGCTGCGCGCCATGTCGGTCGCGGTGATCCACGAGATCAGCCAGCCGCTTTCCACACTGGCGATCGAGGCGCGCCATCTCCACGCCCTGACCGCCGCCACGCCGGGTGAGGTCGCCGACACCGCCGCGCTGATCGATCGCAAGGCGGCGGCACTGTCGACGCTGGTCCGACGGTTGCGCCGGTTCGGCGGACGCGCCGTCGACGAACCCAGCGCCCTGCCCGTCCGCGCGCTGATCGCGACCGTCGCCGCGATCGTCGAGCCGGAGGTCCGCGCCGCTCGTTCCGACCTGACCATCGGCGCGATCAATCCCGACTGGATCGTAACCGCGCAGGAAATCGAACTGGCGCAGGCGATCGTCAACTTGGTGCGCAACGCGCTGCAGGCCGGCGACGGCCCAGTCACGCTGAACGTCGCCGCCGATGCCGACGCCGTCCATCTGACCATCGCCAATCGCTGTGTCCATCGCCCGGCGCCCCATGACGGGATGGGCGTGGGCACGCTGGTCGCGCAGGCCATCGTCGCGGCGCATGGCGGCACGCTGACCCGTTGGACCGATGCCGACTCCATGGTTCGCGCGACCCTCACCCTTCCCCGCACAGGAGCCGCGACATGAGCGACACCCCGCCCCCGCGCGTCTATGTCGTCGATGATGATGGCGATCTGGGCGCGGCGGTCGCCCGGTTGCTGACCCGCCATGGCCATGCTGCACGGTCGTTCCTCGATCCGCTCGCGCTGCTGGCGGACTATCCCCATGCGCCGGCGCATTGCATCGTGACCGACATCATGATGGGTGATCTCGACGGGTTCGGCTTTGCCGACCGGGTCCGGACAATCGATCCGGCGGTGGCCATCGTCTTCATGACCGCCTGGCCGACCACCGCCAACGCCGTCGATTCGGTCCGGCGCTATGGCGGGCTGGACTATCTCGAAAAGCCGCTGGACGAGGACCGGCTGATCGCCGCCATTTCCGAAGGCGTGGCATGGTCCGTCCGTACCCGCGCGATCCGTGCGCGCACCGCCACGCTGACCCCGCGCGAACGGCAGGTATTCGATCTGCTGGTGCTGGGCCACAGCAACAAGGCCGTCGCCGACCTGCTGCAATGCAAGGAAAAGACCGTGGAGGCACACCGCGCCGCGATCGTCGCCAAAACCGGGACCAACGGGCTGGCCCAACTGATCGCGCTGGCGCGCCACTAGCGCCGATCGACCTGCCAAGACCGGCGCCGCACTTCGATCGGTTCCGGGTGACTGGCTGCCACCACCTCCCTCCATCGGTCGCCGAATGCAGCGCCCTGCGGACCGCTGGCCCCCATCTTGCCATCGCTTTATTCATACTGTTACGATGGGAATATGGCAAAGCATGTCCGATCGATCGAATGGCCGACCGTCCTGCTGGCGGTCGCGATACATGGCGGGTGGCTGGCGCTGACCGCCGCGCATGGCGCGCTGCCCTGGCCCGTGCTGGCGCTGCTGGGCGGATGGTTCATCGCGTGGCACGGGTCGCTGCAGCATGAGACGATCCACGGCCACCCCACGCGCTGGCGGTGGGCGAACGACCTGATCGGTGGGGTGCCGCTGTCGCTGTGGCTGCCCTATGGCGCCTATCGCAGGACGCATGTGGCGCATCACCGCTCGCCCCATCCGACCCATCCGCACCATGATCCCGAATCGCGCTATGTCGCCGGCGGCGGGATCGGCGCGGCGGTGGCGCGGATGCGGGCGACGCTGATCGGCCAGCTGCTGATCGGCCCGGTCGTGGCGATCGCATTGTTCCTGGTGGACGAAGCGCGGCGGGTCCGCTCCGATCCCGGCGGAATCGCACGCGAATGGGGGCCGCATCTGGTCGGGGTCGCGCTGGTGCTGGCATGGCTGCACGCGGTTGCGCTGCCGCTCGGCACCTATCTGCTGTGCTTCGTGCTGCCGGGGCAGCCCGCATCGCTGCTGCGCGGCTTTGCCGAACATCGCGCCGATGCCGCCGGCCCGTCGCGCGCTGCGACGGTGGCGTCGCGCGGACCGCTCGCGCTGCTGTTCCTCAACAACAATCTTCACGCCGCGCACCACGCCGCGCCGGCTGCACCCTGGTATCGCCTGCCTGCCGTCGAGCGGGCGCGGGCGGATCGGCCCGAGCCACGCTATCGCGGCTATCGCGACGTCCTGCGCCGCTTCGCACTCGCCCCGCATGATGCGGTCCATCACCCGGCGCTGCGGGAGGGTGGTAATGGGTAGGATCGCGTGGCTCGGCATGTACGACCATCCTGCCCAACATGCCGCCAATGACCGGTTCTGGGCGGGCGTTCGCGACCGGTTGCGCGACCATGGCCTGCCCGAGGTGCCGGATCGGCTGACGCGCGGGGTTGCGACCGGCGCGGTGTGGTCGCACCCCGACCTGTTGCTCGGCATGATCTGCACCCGCCCCTGGGCGCGTGAGCATCCGGGGCTGCGTCTGCTCGGCCATCCGGTCTATGCCGGGACCGATCGGCCGGGCGAACATCACAGCCTGATCGTCGTGCGACGCGACGATCCGGCGCGCGACCTGCCGTCGCTGCGCGGGCGGGTGGTGGCGATCAACGATGCGGGATCGAACACCGGCATGGCGTTGCTGCGCGACCGGATCGCTCCGCTGGCGGGCGGCGCTCCCTTTTTCAGCCGGGTGATCGCCACCGGCGCCCATGCGCATAGCGTTGCGGCGGTCGGCGATGGCCGTGCCGATGTCGCCGCGATCGACGAGGTGACCTTTGCCGCGCTCGCCCGGCACGATCCTGAAGCCACCGGCCGGCTGCGCATCCTCGATACGACCAATCGGGCGGCCACCCCCGCCTTCGTCACGGCGGCCCCGCCCGCCGTCGCAACCCTGCTCGGCACTGCGCTAACACAGGCGCTGGCCGACCCCGACCTGGCGGACGCCCGCGACGCGCTGTTCCTGACCGGGATCGTGCCGCCACGCCCCGATTTGCCCGCCCGCATCGCCGCACAGGACGCACGCGCCGCGGCGGCCGGCTATTCCCGCCTGTCGTAGCGACCGGATCGGCGGAACCATCGTTTTCGTCCGCTCCCCGCCGCGTCCTTAACGCCCCGGTAACGCCCCCCGCCATAACGCAGCCATGCACCGTCCTGCACGGCGCCAAGGGGGATGGGCGATTCATATCGCCATGTAATTTGGGGAAATTCCAGGTGATTCTGATTCATTCGGCTCGTGGCGCGCTGCGCCTCGGCATCTCGACGGCGGCGTTGCTCGCCGCGACCGCCTTTCCGGCCCTGGCGCAGGATACGGCGTCGGCACCGGCAGCAGCTACCGCCGAACCGGTGGTCGAGGATGCGGCAGCAGCGCCCGTCGCGCAGGTTCCGGCCGCACCAGCCGCCACCGCCGATGCCGGCCAGCCCGCGACCATCATCGTCACCGGCACGCTGTTTCGCGATTCGAACGCCAGCTCGATCTCCCCGGTGACCGTCCTCAGCTCGGAGACGCTCGAGCGCGCGAACATCACCACCGCGCAGGACGCGATCCGTTCGGTATCTGCCGACAGCGCCGGATCGATCTCGACCGGCTTCCGCAACGGCTTTTCGGCGGGCGGTGCCGCGGTCTCGCTACGTGGCCTCGGCGTATCGTCGACGGTTGTGCTGATCGACGGGCTGCGTTCGGCCAATTTCCCGCTGAACGACGACGGCCACAACGCCTATGTCGACCTGAACTCGATCCCGTTCAGCATCGTCGACCGGATCGAAGTGCTGAAGGACGGCGCCTCGTCGACCTATGGCGCGGACGCGATCGGCGGCGTCGTGAACCTCATCAGCAAGAAGAATTTCCAGGGCGTCGAAGGGACGGTGCAGGGCGGCACCACCGAAAAGGCCGATGGCTCGCGCTACCGCGCGACGCTGACCGCCGGCTATGGCGATTACAAGGAACAGGGGTTCAACTTCTACCTGAACGGCGAATATACCTATGACGCCTACATCACCAACAATTCGCGCGGTTATCCGTTCAACACGCTGGACCTGCGGCCGAGCGGCCTGAGCGATCGCAACCTCAACGACGAATCGCTGACCGCGCAGAACCCGCAGGCGGTCGTCGTCCGCGTCAGCCAGAGCGATCTGAACAACCCTCTGTCGGGCAAGGTCGGTTCGCCGCTCACCAACCAGTATCAGCTGCTCAACCCCGGTTCGTGCCCGTTCGGCACCTATACGCTGAACACGACCGCGGCACAGGGCACGGGCTGTGCGCACAACATCCCGGCCGAATATTCGATCATCCAGCCGCAGCAGCAGCGCTATTCGACGACCGGCCGCCTCAGCGTGCGGCTGAGCGACAATCTGGAGATGTTCGCCAGCGGCAGCTATTCGCATTCCGAAGTCGACATCAAGGGCGCCCCGACCGGCATCCGCCAGACCCAGCCCTTCGGCAGTTCGGCGGCGCTGGCATCCAGCAGCCCGGGCATCGTGC
>CAJYRU010000075.1 GCA_913777295.1 uncultured Sphingomonas sp.
GCGACCGATCCGGTGCGGTCGATGATCGATTTCTGATAGGCCAGCAGCGCAAAGGTCGCGAGGATCGCGATCACCGACACGCCGATGCCGAATTCGACATCCTGCGTTTCGCCCGGCGCACCGAACGCGGCGATGGCGCGCCACGCGATGCCCGCCGCCGATGCGGTGATGAGCATGACCTGGAACAGTGCGGCCAGCGCCTCCGCCTTGCCATGGCCGAAGCGGTGGTCATGGTCGGCGGGGGTCGCGGCAAGACGCACGCCGTACAGCGTCACGAGGCTGGCGAGCAGATCGAGCGCGGTATCGGCCAGACTGCCCAGCATCGCGACCGACCCGGTATGCCACGCGGCAAAGCCCTTCAGCCCCAGCAGGAACAGCGCCATCGTGACCGACGCGATCGCCGCGCGGGTGGCGAGCGGGATCACCCGCCTGCGTTCGGTCTCGGTCACGGGAACAGCAATCCTTCGCTCCAGCCGCCATCGGCATCGGGGGTGAACACGCGGCGTTCATGCAGCCGGTGCGCCCGGTCCTGCCAGAATTCGATCGACACGGGCGTCACTCGGTATCCGCCCCAGAAGGGCGGGCGGGGCACATCCTGCCCCTCGAACCGTGCCTGCACTTCGGCAAAATGGGCCTCGAACGTGGCGCGATCGGCCAGCGGGCGCGACTGGTCCGATGCCCAGGCTCCCAGTTGCGAATCCCGACCGCGCGAGGCGAAATAGGCGTCCGATTCGGCGTCCGACGCCAGCGTCACCGGCCCTTCGATCCGGATCTGCCGCCGCAGCGATTTCCAGTGGAACAGCAGCGCGGCATGGGGGTTCGCGGCCAAGTCGGCAGCCTTGCGCCCCTCGCGATTGGTGTAGAAGACGAACCCGTCGCGGCCATGGCCCTTCAACAGCACCATCCGCACCGAGGGGCGCCCCGCGGCATCGGCGGTGGCCAGCGCCATCGCGTTGGGGTCGTTCGGCTCGCTTGCGCGCGCTTCGGCGAACCATTGGTCGAACAGGGCGAAAGGATCGGTCATGCGCTGCCCATACGCCCTTTCGCACCGGATTTCACCCCGACCCGTGGGGCGGGGTGAAACCCTGCCGGATCATCCCGCGCTGCGTTCCGCCAGCGTGCGCTCCCACGCCAGCGCGTCGCGCACGATCTGGTCCAGATCGGCGTGCTGCGGCCGCCATGGCAGGGTGGCGAGGATCGTGCTGTTATCGGCGACCAGCGCGTCGGGATCGCCGGCGCGACGCCCCTCCAGGCGGCGATCGATCGTCATGTTGGTCACCCGGTCGACCGCGTCGAGGACTTCGAGCACCGAATAGCCACGGCCATAGCCGGCGTTCATCGTGTGGCTCTTCGCCGGATCGGCCATCAGCAGGTCGAGCGCATGGACATGCGCGTCCGCCAGATCGCTGACATGGATATAGTCTCGCACCCCGGTCCCGTCGGGCGTGGCAAAGTCGGTGCCATAGACGCCGACATGAGTGCGCTTGCCCGTCGCTGCCTCGACCGCGACCTTGATGAGGTGAGTGGCGCCCGCCGTCGACTGGCCGCTGCGGCCCTGCGGATCGGCGCCCGCGACGTTGAAATAGCGCAGTGCCGCATAGTTGATCGGATGGGCGGCGGCGACATCGGCGAGCATGATCTCGGTCATCAGCTTCGACATGCCGTACGGGTTGATCGGCTGCTTCGGGCTGTCCTCGCGCACCGGTACGACCTCCGGGATGCCATAGGTCGCGGCGGTGGAGGAGAAGATGAAATGCTTCACCCCTGCGGCGACCGCGCTTTCGATCAGGCTGCGCGAGGCGGCGGTGTTGTTGCGGTAATATTTGAGCGGATTCTCGACCGATTCCGGCACGACGACCGACCCGGCGAAATGCAGGATCGCGTGAACGTCGTGGTCGCGCATCGCCGCCCGCACCGCGACTTCGTCACTGATGTCGGCCACGACCAGCGCGGCGCGGGGATCGACCGCCCAGTCGAAGCCAGTGACCAGATTGTCGACGACGACGACCTCGTGCCCGGCGTCGAGCAGCGCCAGTACCGCATGGCTGCCGATATATCCCGCGCCGCCCGTGACCAGAACCTTGCCCATTACCGTACCTCCGATTGCACCGCCGTCTTGCGCGCCTATCTCTGCGGCCAGAGGAGATTACGCAATGGCTACCGAACAGGCGACTTTTGCCGGCGGATGTTTCTGGTGTACCGAAGCGGTATTCCGCGATGTGATCGGCGTGGAGCAGGTCGAAAGCGGCTATATCGGCGGCACGGTCGAACACCCGACCTACAAGCAGGTATGCGGCGGCGACACCGGCCATGCCGAGGCGATCCGCATCACCTATGACCCGGCCGTGCTGCGCTATGGCGACCTGCTCGACATCTTCTTCGCCACGCATGACCCGACGCAGCTGAACCGGCAGGGCAACGATGTCGGTACCCAGTATCGCTCGGCGATCTTCCCGCATTCGCCCGAACAGGAAGCCGAGGCGCGGGCCGGGATCGAACGGGCGGGCGAAGGGCGCGGCAGGATCGTCACCACCATCGAACCGTTGACCACCTGGTATCCGGCGGAGGATTATCACCAGGAATATTGGGACGGCGAAGGGCAGCGAAACCCTTATTGCCTCGCGGTCATTCCGCCCAAGCTGCAGAAGCTGCGCAAGAGTTTCGCGGCGCGCAGCCGGAGTGCCGAATCCGCCTGAGCGGGGTCGTTGCACGCCCTGCCCGCCGGACGGCGTCGACGATATGGATACAAGTTTAGCAAGGGTCGTGCCAACCATGGCGCGGCCCTTGTGCCATGTCCGGCAAATTGCTATTCCGATCACGGCCATAGGGGCGGGACGACGATGGGGGCGACGATCGATACGACCGGATCGGACCGGCGGTTCGCCGCGATCCGCGACTATCGGCTGACCGAGGCGATCGGCGACGGCGCGCAGGATGACTTGGCCCGGCTTGCCGCCGAAATCTGTGGCGCGCCGGTGGCGCTGGTCACCCTGCTGGCGGCCGACCGGCAATGGTTCATGGCGACGGTCGGGACCGATTTGTGCGGCACGTCGCTGGACGATGCGATCTGCACCCACGCGCTGGGCGTCGACGACATCCTGGTCATCCCCGACCTGTCGACCGATCCCCGGACCCGGGACAGCGGGATCGTGGCCGGGCCGCCCCATGTCCGTTTCTATGCCGGGGTGCCGCTGCGGATCGGCGATGGCGTTCCGGTCGGCACCTTGTGCGTGATCGATGTCGTGGCGCGACCGCAGGGGTTGAGCGACACGCAACGTGACATGCTGCTGCGGCTCGCGCGGCAGGCGGCCACCACGCTCGAACTGCGCCGCCTGCTCGCCGAACGTGACGAGACGTTGCAGCGTATTGCCGTGGCCGAAGCTGCGCTGACCGGCAATGAACAGCGCTGGCAGCGGCTGTTCGAGAATATCAACGACGGCTTCGCGCTGGGCGAGGCGATCCGCGATGCGGACGGGCAGGTGGTCGACTGGCAGTTCGTCGATGCCAATCCGGCATGGTTCGCGCTGTCGGGCGTCGATCGCGAACGGATGCTGGCGCTGACCGGGCGGCAGCTCGATCCCGCTGCGCCCGACCATTGGGTGGACGACCTGCACCGGATGCTGGCGGACGGCACGCCGACCGGGTTCGTCCATCATGTGCCCAATATCGGCCGGTGGTTCCGGGGGCATTGTTTCCGCATCGACGGCGACCGGTTCGGCGCGATCCTGCGCGACATCACGCTCGATCGGGCGGCGGAGAGCCGGCAGTCGGCGCTGGTCCAGCTGGGCGACGCGTTGCGCGACTGCCACGACGTCGCCGATGTGGCGCGGGTGGCATCAGCGTTGGCCGGGCGGACGCTGGACGTCGCCTGCGCGGGATTTGGCCGGATCGACGCGGGCGTCCGACAGATCGAGATCGGTCCCGACTGGACGGCGGAGGGCGGTAACTCGCTGACCGGCCAACACGCGATCGACGATCTCGGGGACCTTGCCGACGACCTTGCCAGGGGCGACGCGATCGCGGTTGACGATGTGCGGGGTGACCGGCGCACCGCCGCTCATACCGATGCGCTGGCGGCGCGGGGGATCGGGGCGTTCGTGATCGTGCCGGTCCGCCGCGACGGGCGGATCGTCTCGGCATTCGCCGTCCATACCGCTCGCCCCCGCCGCTGGAACAGCGAAGAGATCGTGTTCCTGCGCAAGGTCGCCGACCGGGTCGAGGTCGGCATGGCGCAGGTCGAATCGGAGGCGCGGCAAAGCCTCCTGATCCAGGAACTGGCCCATCGGCTGAAAAACACCCTGTCGATGGTACAGGCGATCGCGTCGCAGACGTTGCGCGGATCGGTCGACCGGGCGCCGCTGGATGCGTTCGAACGCCGGTTGCAGGCGCTGGGCGTCGCGCACGACGTACTGGTCGAACGCAATTGGGTCGGTGCCGATATGCGCACGACCATCGGACAGGTGATCGGCGTGTTCGGCTGCAACGATCGCATCGTGCTGACCGGACCGGAGGTCGCGCTGGGCGCACGTGCGGCGCTGGCGCTGGCGTTGATCCTGCACGAACTGGGCACCAACGCCGTCAAATATGGTGCGCTGTCGACCGCCGACGGTACGGTGCTGCTCGACTGGTCGGTCGCCGACGGGCATCTGCGCATGACGTGGCAGGAGCGCGGCGGGCCGATCGTCCGGCAACCGGTACGGCGCGGGTTCGGGTCGAAGCTGCTTCGGCTGGGACTGACGGGCGCCGGCGACAGCGACATACGCTATGATCCGGCGGGCGTGTGCGTGTCGATGGGCGCGGCACTGTCCGAACTGACCGGCGGCTGATCCGACAAACGAAAACGGGCCGCCCCGACAGGGGCGGCCCGCTTCGATCGCAGTGGTTGGCGGCTGTTTAGCGCACCGAACCGCGACGGACGAGGTTGACGATCGCCAGCAGGACGATCGCGCCCAGCAGCGAATACAGGAAGCTCATCACGGTAATGCCGTTGTTGATGTTCGCACCGGTCACGAAACCTGCGATCACCGCGCCGACAATGCCCACGACGACGTTCAGAATGATGCCCTGCTGCGCATCGGTCCGCATGACAATGCTGGCGAGCCAGCCAACGACGCCACCAACGACCAGCCAGATGATGATACCCATGAGACGTCCCTCCATTGAAGTCTGCAACCCGGTGACCTTCGTACCGGGCGTACTGAGGGAAAGACTCTTCAGGGTCTGGCTTGTTCCACCTGCGTTTTAACTTTGCCGTTCAAAATTTGCGCTGCTGGCGCTCGTAGAGGGATTTGTAATGCTGGATGCGGGTCACGCGCAGTCCGGGCATACCCGACCGGTCGACCGCCCGCTGCCAGCCGGCGAATTCCTCCGCCGACAGATTGTAACGCTGGCAGACGTCGTCGACGCTCAGCAGGCCGCCATTGACCGCCGCGACCACTTCCGCCTTGCGACGCACGACCCAGCGGTTCGTTTCGGGGGGCGGAAGCGAATCGAGCGTCAGCGGTTCGCCGAGCGGGCCGATCACTTTTGCCGGACGGATCTTGTGGTTCTCAATCATACTGGACCTCGAGCCGGGGAAGTTCCCCTGAAACCTTCTTGCGCGGTCATACGCGAACGCGGTTGAACATCGGCTAAAACGGCTAGGTAAACATCGTCTTCATCCGCTCGTCTCCCGCCGCATCTTCGCGACGGGCCGGTATCCTGGCACGACGCACCCCCGCAGCAAGGCGGCGGTCCATCCGTTGAATGCCCCGTCGACCGGATTGAGCAGGGACACCGGCGCGCGGTTCCATGCCAGGCGGGTCTGCAGCCGTGCCGTCGGCGTCGCCGCCTGCCGCCCCGTCGCGGCGGCCAGCAGCACGGCCAGCTCCGTCGGCAGGGTGGTGACCGTGGCACCACGGTCGAAACGGGCAAAGCTCAGATCCAAATCATCTTCCAGCGACAGGGCCCCAGCGACAGGGCCTATGCCACGGTAATAACGTGACACTGTTGAAGGTCCGGTAAATGGCACCGCATTTTTGCAAGCCGGGCGCGGAACGCCTATCTGGCGGCGATGGACCTTGGTGAATTTCAGCTGGATGCCCCCGTTTCCGCCCGTCGCATCGTGGTGGCGATGTCGGGCGGCGTGGACAGTTCGGTGGTGGCAGCGCTCGCCCATGCGACGGGGGCGGAAACGATCGGCGTCACGTTGCAGCTGTACGATCACGGCGCGGCGGTGGGACGCGCCGGGTCGTGCTGCGCGGGCCGCGACATTCGCGATGCCCGCGCGGTGTGCGACCGGCTGGGCATCGCGCACTATGTCTTCGACCATGAAAGCAGCTTTCGCGAGACCGTGATCGACGATTTTGCCGATGCCTATCTGGCCGGGCGTACGCCGATTCCCTGCGTGAAGTGCAACATGGGGCCGAAATTCACCGACCTGTTCGCGCTGGCCCGCGACCTCGGTGCCGACTGCCTCGCAACCGGCCATTATATCCGGCGGGTGGTGGGGCCGGCAGGGGCCGAGCTGCACCGGGCGATCGATCCGGCGCGCGACCAGAGCTATTTCCTGTTCGCCACGACGCAGGCGCAGCTCGATTTCCTGCGCTTTCCGCTGGGCGCGATGCCCAAGGCCCGGGTGCGCGAGATCGCAGCTGAACTGGGCTTGGGTGTCGCGGGCAAGCCCGACAGCCAGGACATCTGCTTTGTGCCCGATGGCGATTACGCCGGGCTGGTCCGCAAGCTGCGCCCGGAAGCGCGGGACGGCGGCGAGATCGTCGATCTGCAGGGGCAGGTGCTGGGGCGGCATGGCGGGCTGGTCGGCTATACCGTCGGGCAGCGGCGCGGGCTGGAGATCGGCGGGCTGGCCGAGCCGCTCTACGTCGTCCGCCTCGAACCCGACACAAAGCGGCTGGTTGTGGGGCCGCGCAGCGCGCTAGCGGTGGGCGCCGCGCGGCTGTCGGACATCAACTGGATCGGCGGCGACCACGTCGGGCCGCTGACCGCCAAGGTACGGTCGATGGCCAAGCCGGTGCCCGCACGGCTGGAGGGCGAGCGGCTGGTGTTCGACGCGCCCGAATATGGCGTCGCGCCGGGGCAGGCGGCGGTGTTGTATGCCGGCGACCGCGTGCTGGGCGGCGGCTGGATCGAGGAGACGGAGGCGGCGTAACCGATCCTCCCCGTACCGGGGAGGAACTTGCGGGCGTCGCAACCTGCGCCTACAGCCCCGACCCGATGCTGCCCGCGCTATCCCATGTCCGCGACTGGATCTTCGATCTGGACAACACGCTCTATCCGGCGTCGTCCAACCTGTTCGCCGAGGTCGAGGCGCGCATGGGGCAGTATATCTGCACCCTGTTGGATTGCGATCCGCAAGAAGCGCATCGCGTGCAGAAGATGCATTTCCACAATCATGGCACGTCGCTGTCGGGATTGATGGCCGAACAGTCGGTCGATCCCTATCATTTCCTCGATTTCGTCCACGACATCGACCTGTCGCCGCTGGTACCCGATCCCGACCTGCCGGGGCTGCTGGCCCGCCTGCCGGGACGCAAGCTGGTCTTCACCAATGGCGATGCGCCCTATGCGCGGCGGGTGCTGGAGCGGCTGGGCCTGTCCGACAGCTTTGCCGGCATCCACGACATCCACGCCACCGCCTATCGCCCCAAGCCGCATACCAGCGCCTATGACGGGCTGTGCGCGGCGTGGGAGATCGATCCGAGGGCTGCGCTGTTCGCCGAGGACATGGCGCGCAATCTCGTCCCCGCCAAGCAGGTGGGGATGACGACGGTCTGGGTCGACAACGGGTCCGAACAGGGGCCGCCGGTGGCCCGCGACCATATCGACTATACCACGCACGACATCGTCGCGTGGCTACGCTTCGTGGAGGAATCATGACCGACCTTGCCGCCCAGATCGATGCCGCCTGGGAAAACCGTGCCGAGCTGACCGTCCATAGCCAAGGCGAGGTCCGCGACGCGGTCGACGCCGCGCTGGCGCTGCTCGATTCGGGCGAGGCACGGGTCGCCGAGCCGGTCGGTGACGGCTGGCAGGTCAACCAGTGGCTGAAGAAGGCGGTGCTGCTGTCGTTCCGCCTGAACGACAACGCCATCATGGACGGCCCCGGCGGCACCAACTGGTTCGACAAGGTGCCGAGCAAGTTCACCGGCTGGGGCGAACACCGCTTCCGCGAGGCGGGCTTCCGCGCGGTACCGGGCAGCATCGTGCGCCGCGGCGCATTCGTCGGCAAGGGCGCGATCCTGATGCCGAGCTTCGTCAACATCGGCGCCTATGTCGGCGAAGGCACGATGGTCGATACCTGGGCGACGGTCGGCAGCTGTGCGCAGATCGGCCGGAACGTCCACCTGTCGGGCGGTGCCGGCATCGGCGGCGTGCTGGAGCCGTTGCAGGCCGATCCGGTCATCATCGGCGACGGCGCGTTCATCGGCGCGCGCGCCGAGGTTGCGGAGGGTGTCCGCGTCGGTGAAGGCGCGGTGCTGTCTATGGGCGTGTATCTGGGTGCGTCGACCAAGATCATCGACCGCGCGACCGGTGAAGTGTTCCGTGGCGAAGTCCCGCCCTATGCGGTGGTCGTGCCGGGATCGATCGGCGGCGGCGACGGCAAGCCGGCGCTGTACTGCGCGGTCATCGTCAAGCGGGTCGATGCCCAGACCCGCAGCAAGACCAGCATCAACGACCTGCTGCGCGACTGATCCCAAGCGCCGTATCGGGGAGGACCTGAAGATCCTCCCCGATACGGGGAGGGGGACCGCGCCCGAAGGGCGGGGTGGAGGGGGGGTGCCCACGAAACGCAACGGTAGTGGACGAGGACACCCCCCTCCACCAGCTTCGCTGGTCCCCCTCCCCGTACCGGGGAGGATAGGGTAGGCCCGCACCATGACCCGCCCCCGTTCCATGCTCCGCGCGTTCCTCCATGGTGAGGCATCGGGCGGTATTGTCCTGATGATCGCTTCCGCCGCCGCGTTGCTGCTCGCCAATCTGCCGGGCACCGCGACCGCCTATTTCCACCTGCTGCACATCGTCACCGGCCCTACGCTCAGCGATCATGCCGGGCCGATGACGCTGCACCTCTGGGTCAACGATGCGGCAATGGCGCTGTTCTTCCTGCTGGTCGGGCTGGAGATCAAGCGCGAGCTGGTCGACGGGCGGCTGGCGACGTGGGAGCAGCGCCGCCTGCCGGTGATCGCCGCGATCACCGGCATGGCGGTTCCGGCGATCCTGTACCTGCTGGTCGCGCGATCGACGCCGGGCATTGCACGCGGCTGGGCGATCCCGGCGGCGACCGACATAGCCTTTGCCGTTGGAGTGATGGCGCTGCTCGGCCCGCGCGTGCCCGCGGCGCTGAAGCTGTTCCTGACCACGCTCGCCATCGTCGACGACATGGGGGCGGTGGCGATCATCGCACTCGGTTATACCAGTGGGCTGGACCTGATGGCGCTGGGCGGCGGGGCGCTGGTGCTGGCGATGCTGGTCGCGCTCAACCGCGCAGGCGTCCTGCGGCTGGCACCCTATCTCATCCTTGCCGTGCCATTATGGTATTTCGTGTTCCTGTCGGGCATTCACGCGACAGTTGCCGGGGTGCTGGCGGCGATGACCATTCCGGTCAAGCCGACACCCGGCGCGCCCGAATCGGCCGATTCGCCGCTGCATCGGCTGGAACATGCCATCCATCCCTGGGTCGCGTTCGGCGTCGTCCCGGTCTTCGGCTTCGTCAATGCCGGCGTTGCGGTGACCGGCGTGCCGCTGTCGATCCTGTGGGCGCCGCTGCCGCTGGCGGTGGCGATCGGGCTGTTCGTCGGCAAGCAGGTCGGCGTGCTGGGCGCGATCTGGCTGGCGGTGCGCAGCGGGCTGTCCTGCCGGCCGGGCGACGCCAGCTGGATGCAGCTGTGGGGCGTCGCCGCGCTGGCCGGGATCGGCTTCACCATGAGCCTGTTCATCGGCGGCCTCGCCTTTGCCGGTGACGCGGCGGCGATCGATCAGGTGAAGATCGGCGTGCTGGCAGGCTCGCTGCTATCGGCGCTGCTGGGCGCCGCGCTGCTGCGCCTGGCACCGAAGCGGAACCGGCCTCAGGGGTAGGTGGCGTCGACCGGGCGCTGCGCGGCCATCGTCTTCGCCACCGCTTCGGCCTGTCCGAGCACACGCAGCACATTGCCCTGCGCCAGCGCCGCCAGGTCGGCATCGCTCCATCCGCGCCGTGCGAGTTCGGCGAACAGCAGCGGATAGCCGTCGACGCCGCCCATCCCTTCGGGGCCGGTGCCGGAAATCCCGTCATAATCGCCGCCGATGCCGATTGCGGCACGGCCGGCGACCTTCGCGATATGCTCGACATGATCGGCCATCGTCGCGGCGGTGACGCGCGGGGCGGGATTGGCCGCTTCCCATGCCTTCATCGCTGCCGGCGCCTGTGCGTTATAGAGGTTGCTCGGTAGCCCCTGCGCCTTGGCAAAGGCGCCGCGCCGGTTGTCCCAGTCGTTCCACTGTGCCGACAGGAAGGCGGGATAGGCGTTGACCATCACCACGCCGCCCTTCGCCCCGATTTGCCGCAGCAGGTCGTCGGGAATGTTGCGCGGCCGGTCGGCCAGTGCGCGGGCGTTGGAGTGTGACGCGATCACCGGTGCCTTCGATTCCGCCAGCGCCGCCGCCATCGTCGCGTCGGACACATGGGCGATGTCGATCAGCATCCCCAGCCGGTTCATCTCGCGCACCACTTGCCGCCCGAACGGGGTCAGGCCGTTCGCCTGCGGAGTATCGGTCGACGCATCGGCCCAGCCGACGCTCTTGGTATGCGTCAGCGTCATGTAGCGCACGCCGAGATTGTAATATTGCCGCAGCACCGACAGCCGCCCGTCGATCTGATGCCCGCCCTCGACACCGATCAGCGAGGCGACGCGGCCGCCCTTCGCGATGCGCGCCATGTCCGCCGCATCGCGGGCCAGCGCCATGCGCGTCGGGTTGGCGGCGATCATGCGGCGGACGATGTCGATCTGCTCGATGGTCGTCTCGACCGCCTGCGGCCCCGTCGTCGTCGCCGGAATCCATACCGACCAGAATTGCCCGCCAACATGGCCGCGCTTCAGCCGGGCGAGGTCGGTCTGCAGCGGCGGATCGATCCGGCTGGTGTCTTTCGTCAGATCGACCGATTCGACCGCGGCATGGTGATGTTCGCGAATACCCCAGGGCAGGTCGTTATGCCCGTCGATGATCGGCGCACGTTCCAGCACGCGTTCGGCACGGGCGCGGTCCTGTGCGGACGGGGCGGGGGCCTGGGCGGCGGCGAGGAGCAGGAGCGGCAGGATCATGGCCTCACGCTAATCCGTCGCGCACCGCCGCGACAAGTGCTACGCACGACGTCGGCCATGCGCCGCGGATATGGGAGACGGCTCGATGTACACCATACTGGTGCTGCTGGGACAGGCGGCGACACCCGCCGTGCCGCTGAACGCTCCGCCCGAGCGCATCTCGATCCTGGTCGACCCCTGCGCGTCGCGCCGGCGCAATTCGCAGGACGACGAAATCGTGGTGTGCGGCGAAGGCGCCCGCGATCCGCGTCTTCCGCTGCCCTCCGAACGGACGCCGCCCGACCGGCCGCTGGCCTCCAATCCCTATGCCGATGGGCGCGGGGCGGAACTGGCCGCCGCCAGCCCCTGCGCCACCCTGTCGCAGGGCTGCACCACCGGCGTCGATATTTTCGGTGGCGGCACCTTTGCCATTCGCGCGATCGGCAAGCTGATCGACCCAGGCAGCTGCTGCGAGGAACCGGACGAATACAAGGATGTCGGCAAGCTGGTCGGCGACATCGTGCGCGGGATCAAGGGCGGCCCGTCGAAGAAGGAACGGGCGAAGCGCGTGGCGATCCCGCTCGACCCGGCAGTGCCGCTGCCCGTGGCGGCGAAATAGGGTGTGCAATCCTCCCCGGCACGGGGAGGGGGACCATGCGCAGCATGGTGGAGGGGGGTGGCCAACTACGGCAACGGTAATGTTCGCAGCCCGCCCCCTCCACGACCTGCGCTGGTCCCCTTCCCGTGCCGGGGAATTTAGTCCCAGAAGGGCCGACGCGGGAGTAAATCCCGCGTCGTCGGTCGTCGCTCTGGCGACGCCGGCCGGCAGTCGCTGTGTGCGCTAGGGGCGTTGCCCCTTGCGCACCGGCTCGCAGCTTGCGTTGCGCGCCTCACAGCTTTTGCGTCAGCTCCGGCACCACCGTGAACAGGTCACCCACCAGCCCCACATCGGCGACCTGGAAGATCGGCGCATCCTCGTCCTTGTTGATCGCGACGATGACCTTCGAGTCCTTCATCCCCGCCAGATGCTGGATCGCACCCGAAATGCCGACCGCGATATAGACTTCGGGAGCGACGATCTTGCCGGTCTGGCCGACCTGATAATCGTTCGGGGCATAGCCGGCATCGACGGCCGCGCGCGAAGCACCCACGGCGGCGTTCAGCTTGTCGGCCAGCGGATCGATCAGCGAATGGAACTGCTCTTCCGACCCCAGCGCACGACCGCCCGAGACGATGATCTTGGCACTGGTCAGCTCGGGCCGTTCCGACGTTGCGATCTCGGCACCGACGAAGCTCGACACGCCCTTGTCCCCGGTCGAGGCAACGGCTTCGACCGCAGCCGATCCTCCGGTCGCTTCCGCCTTGTCGAACGCGGTACCACGCACCGTCAGCACCAGCTTGGGATCGCTGGTCTTGACCGTGGCGATCGCATTCCCGGCATAGATCGGGCGGGTGAAGCTGTCCGGTCCTTCGACCGACAGGATTTCGCTGATCTGCATGACGTCGAGCAAAGCTGCGACACGCGGCGCGATGTTCTTGCCGGTCGTAGTGGCCGGTGCGACGAACGCGTCATGGCTGCCCATCAGCTCGACGACCAGAGGCGCGACGTTTTCGGCGAGGTTGTGGGCATAGGCGGCATCGTCGGCGACCAGCACCTTGGCGACGCCGGCGATCTGCGACGCGGCCTGCGCCACGCCATCGACGCCCTGACCCGCGACCAGCAGCGCGACCTCGCCCAGCTTCGCAGCGGCAGTGACGGTGGCATAGGTCGCGTCCTTGACCGCCTGCCCGTCATGTTCGACCCAAACCAGCGTCTTCATGCGACCACTCCCAGCGTCTTCAACTTGCCGACCAGTTCGTCGACATCGGCGA
>CAJYRU010000076.1 GCA_913777295.1 uncultured Sphingomonas sp.
CGTCAACCACCGGACAGCAGGTCCGCGTCACCCAAGACGGCTTTGCGACGGTCGACCTGATGGCACGCTACGAGCTTAGCCCGCGCGTGTCGCTCAGCGCCAATGTCCGCAACGTCAACAATGCCAAAGCGCTGACCGCGCTGAACTTCGACCAGGGCTATTACAACGCTCCGCGCATGGTGCTGGGCACGGTGCGGGTCAGCTACTGACGCGAAAAGGGGGCGGTGGTGGCCGCCCCCTTTTGTTTCACCGCCGTTTGGTTCGAGCAGCTTCGAGCCTGTCGAGAAGCGTCTGTCGAGAACTTTCGCCCAGCGAAACCCGTTCTCGATACGCGCTCTCGACAAGCTCGATCGCTACTCGAACCAGACGGATTTGAATGTTGGTAAGGGTAAGGCGCCGGCCTTACCCCACGAACGCCCGCTCGATCACGTAATCGCCCGGCTTCGCGTTCGACCCTTCCTCGAAGCCCAGACCTTCCAGATATTCGGAAAAGTCGCGGATCATCTCGGTCGAACCGCACAGCATGATGCGGTCGGTCGCCGGGTCGAACGCCTGCGCGCCGCCGATCCGTGCGCTGAACAGCGTGCCGTTGTCGACCAGCGCGTCGATGCGGCCGGTGGTGTGGAAGTCCTCCCGCGTAACGGTCGGGACATAGGTGAACTGCGCCGCCGCCTGATCCTCGACCAGCGGATCGCCCGACAGATGCGATTCGAGCGTGGTGCGGAAGGCGAGGTCGGATACGCGGCGGACCGAATGCACGACGACGATCGACGAATACATCTCGTACACGTCCGGATCGCGGATCAGCGACAGGAACGGCGCGAGGCCGGTCCCGGTCGACAGCATGAACAGCCGCTCGCCGGGCTTCAGCGCGTCGGTGACCAGCGTGCCGGTCGGCTTCTTGCCGAGATAGATTTCGTCGCCGGGCACGATCTGCTGCAGCTTCGAGGTCAGCGGGCCGTCCGGCACCTTGATCGACAGGAACTCCAGCTCCTCGGCATAGGCCGGGCTGGCGATCGAATAGGCACGCAGCAGCGGCTTGCCGTTGTCGCCGGGCAGGCCGATCATCACGAACTCGCCCGAGCGGAAGCGGAAGCTGGGCGGGCGGGTGATGGTGAAGCTGAAGAGATGCTCGTTCCAGTGGCGCACCGAACGCACGCGCTCGACGCTCAGCGCGTTGGTGGGTTCGAGGCCGTGGGTCACGGCTGTGCGGTCGGTCATCGGTAATCCTTACGTTCTGACGTTGGTCCCCGGCGGCAGCCCGACCTGTCCGAGCATTGCCGCCGTGCGGGCCAGCGCGCAAAAAGTGGGGGCGATCGCCACTTCGGCGACCAGCAGCGAAAGCGTGGTCCGCGCCTTTGCATCGCGCCCCGTTACGAGATCACGCGCCAAGGTCAAGAGAACCGATTCATCGTCGGTCACAAGCCCGCATTTACAATTGATCTGGATCGGCACCCGCGCATGGGTCGACAGCTGCGTCATCCACCCGTCGAAATCGCTGAGCGCGTCGAGCGCCCCCGACTGCGCGAAGCGTGCCGCGAGCAACGCGGGCGGACACTGGCAGGCATTGCGCGCCGCCACCCACAACCGGATCGCGTCGATCAGGAAACGGTCGCCGGGGGACAGGGCCGATACCGGCCGGTCGATCAGATCGTACATAGAGCCTCGCTATTGATACTCATTCGCATTGGCTATCGTGGATCGAACGGGGCGTCAATGGGCCGCGGCGCCGATTGCGACGGGTGCAGGTATCGCAGCACAGTCGGGCCGATTGCCATGCGGGGGGGCAACGGCGCGTGCAGGCGCCGGCACCGCAACCCCTACTGCCTGCGCGCTTTCGAACGGAGTCTTAAACGCGATGTTCAGTATTTTGCGACAGACCCGGCGGGAAATGGCGGGGAAGATGTTCATGCAGCTGAAGGTTCGTGGTCGGGTAAATCTGATCGGGGTGGTCGCGGCCCTTGGCCTCGTCGCGCTGCTGTGCATCAGCCTGTTCCACCTGTCGTCGGTCATGCACCGCGACATCGAACGCAGCACCCGCCAGGCGGTGGAGGCCGCGCGTTCGGTCGTCGCCCATTATCATGCCGAAGAGGTCGCGGGCCGCATGACACGTGCGCAGGCGCAGCAGGCGGCGCTCGGCGCGGTAAAGGCGATGCGCTACGACGGCACCGAATATTTCTGGATCAACGACCTGCATCCCACGATGCTGATGCACCCGACGAAGCCGGAGATGGATGGCACCGACCTGACCAACTATCGCGATCCCACCGGCAAGGCGCATTTCGTCGAAATGGCGCGGATCGCCAGGACCAGCGGGGCAGGGTTCCTCAGCTATCGCTGGACGAAACCGGGGCAGAAGGAGGCGCAGCCCAAGCTGTCCTATGTCTCGGGTTTCGCGCCGTGGGGCTGGGTGATCGGGTCGGGGGTCTTCATCGACCGGATCGACGGCGCGATCTTCGATGCGGCGCTGTATCTCAGCGCGCTGGCACTGGCGGTGATGCTGCTCGTCGCCTTCTGTGCGTATCGCATCGGGCGGTCGATCTCGCTGCCGGTCGAGGCGGTGGCGGAGCGGATGCGCGCGTTGGCGGCGGGGGATACCGGCTCGGCCATTCCGGGGCGGGAGCGGCACGACGAGATCGGCGAGATGGCGGCCGCACTCGAAACCTTCCGCGACACTGCGATCGTGTCGGCAGAGCGCGAGGCGGAACAGAAGCGCACCGTCGATACCGTCGGCACCGGCCTGTCCGCGCTGGCGCGCGGCCATCTCGACGCCCGGCTGGGCGATACGCTGACCGGATCGTTCCGCACGCTCGGCAGCGATTTCGACGCGGCGATGGGCGCGCTCAACGATGCGATGCGCGCGGTGGTCCATTCGACCGGCGGTATCCGCAGCGGGGCGTCGGACATCAGCAGCGCGTCGGACGACCTGTCACGCCGTACCGAGCAACAGGCCGCCAGCCTCGAGGAAACGGCGGCGGCCCTCGACCAGATCACCGCGACCGTCCGCCGCACCGCGTCCGGCGCGGCACAGGCCAACACGACCATGGCAGCAACCCGTAGCGATGCCGAGGAGGGCGTGCGTATCGTTCGCCAGGCGGTCGACGCGATGGGCGCGATCAAGCGGGCCTCGGACGAGATTTCGGACATCATCTCGGTCATCGACGGTATCGCCTTTCAGACCAATCTGCTCGCCCTCAACGCCGGCGTCGAGGCGGCGCGGGCCGGGGACGCGGGCAAGGGTTTTGCGGTCGTCGCCTCCGAAGTCCGCGCGCTGGCCCAGCGTTCGGCCAATGCGGCCAGCGACGTGAAGAGCCGCATCCTCGCCAGCGGCAGCCATGTCGAGGTCGGCGTGAACCTGGTCGGCGAAACCGGCGGTGCGCTGGAACGGATCGTCGGCCGCATCGCCGAACTGGCCGATCTGGTCGCGACCATCGCCAAGGGGGCGGACGAACAATCCTCCGGCCTGCAACAGGTCAACATCGCGGTCGGCGAGATGGATGCGGTGACGCAGCAGAACGCGGCCATGGTCGAACAGGCCACCGCCGCCGCCCGCAGCCTCGCCGACCAGGCCGCCGCGCTGGCCGACCATGTCGACCGCTTCCAATTGTCGGAAGAGGCGCGCCGCCCGCTCCCCTATCGCGCGGCGGCGTGAGGGTGGGGGCACGTCCGCCGCGGTAATCAGCTGCGGTTCAGGTCGGTATGGCGCCGAACGAATGCTTCGAATGCCGCCTGTTCCTCCGGGGTCGCAAAGGCCCGCGCCGGGACGATCAGTCCATTAAGGTTCGAGCGCCGGATGACGAGTGCATCGTCCTGCGCATCAAGCGCGGCAATGTCGTTCCATGACATGTCGGCCCGCCGCAGGCCGATCGAAGTGCGTATTCCTTCTTCACTGATCGTCAGTTCGCGCATCTCGGGTTTGAAGCGCAGCAGTGGATACACCATGAAAAACGCGATGACGGCACCGCCAAGGGCGATCGCTGCGATCCATGACAGGCGATGGGCAGGCAGCGCGCAATAGGTCAGGACCGCCACGATCCCGAAAACGAAGGTATGCGCTTTCCACAGTTGCTCGCGCCACATCCGCCAATAGTAGCGCCAGATTTCCGTGCGAGTGGACGCGTAGTGAATGGTGATGGCCATATCCCGGTTTGCGGCAAGGGATCGCGACCGGCAAGGTTCCCGCGAAGATGGCTGCCGCCCTGTCTTTCCGCCGGCAAACCGCTATCGGACTTGCCGAACCCAGCATTTGAGAGACGACGATGACCCCAACCCTCTACGGCATCCCGAATTGCGACACGATGAAGAAGGCGCGTACCTGGCTCGACGCTAACGGCATCGCCCATAGCTTTCACGACTATAAGAAGGCCGGGATCAACTGCGCGACCCTGACCGGCTGGGTCGATGCGCTCGGCTGGGAAGCGCTTCTCAACCGCAGCGGGACGACGTTCCGCAAGCTGCCCGACGCCGACAAGGCCGATCTGGACGCCGCACGCGCGATCGATCTGATGCTGGCCCACCCCTCGATGATCCGCCGCCCGGTGCTGGTCGGCGATGGCTGGATCGAAACCGGGTTCAAGCCTGAACGCTATGCGGAGCGATTCGCCATCGCCGGCTAACTGCGTTAACCAGTTGCTCCGGGCATCATTGCGATGCCGTATCGAATCGCAGCGGGGAGCAGCATGGCACCGACGTTCGTTCGCACCCCGCCGCCCTGGTTCCGCATCGTCGCCGTCCTGTTCCTGCTGTGGGGCGCCATCGGCGT
>CAJYRU010000077.1 GCA_913777295.1 uncultured Sphingomonas sp.
TTGACCACACGCGTTTCGACCCTGGGTTCCTTGCCCGGACCGTAACGCTTCAGCGACCAGATGTTGAAGATGCACTTGTTGGGATCATCGCCATCCGGACGAGCGCGGTACCAGACGGCGCCGTCGAAATAGGGTAGCGTCACGCAATTGGGAAAGATGTGCCAGTCGGTGCCCGCCTTGTACATCGCCTCAGATGTCAGATTGGGAGGATAGCCGCAGCCGTCCTCTTCCGCCGCGCGCCGACCCAGTTCAACCGCCGTGCCGAATGCCGTCATCGGATCAGCGTCCGCGGGTAATTCGTCCATGATCTTCTTCGCCGCCTCGTAATCGCGATCGGTGAAGATGGCACCGAACGTATCCTCCATCTTGCGGAAGAATTCGACGACGCCCGGCCGCACATCCGCCGGTGTCGCCTTTTTGAGACGCGGAGACGGCGTGCCGAGCATCGCAGTCGAGTTCCAATAGCCGAAATGGCTATGCTTTCCGTGCGCAAAACTCGTCGTATAATCCTCGCCCTGCTCATCGAGCAGCTGCGTATGGGTCGCCGCGACATGGTAGCCTTCCATGAAGGCCTCCAACGCGGTCTTCCAATTGCACGGCAAATGCAGCTCGAGCGCCCAGCGATAGCGCATGTTCTCGAATTCGAACGGATCGAGATAATCGGGGATCACGCCCAAATAGTCCTCGAGCGTCTCGCTTTCGGGGTCCATGTTGATCCAGACGAACCCGCCCCACGTACCCGTCTTAACCTTATGCAGGTCAACCTGCTCGCCATCGAGCGTCCCCGCCCAATCATCGCGATCCTGGACAGCGACATTGCGTCCGTTCAGGTCGAAGGTCCAATTGTGGTATTGACAGCGGAAGTTCACGGCATGACCGCATCCTTCCATGATCTGCCGCCCACGATGGGGACACACATTGTGGAAGGCGTTGAAGCCGCCCTCCCGATTACGGACGACGACGATCGTTTCGTCGGCGACATCGTACACGCTGTAGTCGCCAGGCTTGGGAATATCCTCCTCGCGGCAGGCTACCTGCCAAATTCGTGGCCAAAGGTTATCCTTTTCCTTCTGCAGGAATTCCTTCGACAGGTAATTTCGCTTGGAAACCCGGATAACATCCCGCTGACGCGGCTCGACGACGGTCGCCATATCCTACTCCTCAGGTCGTCTTTCGACTGTTGCATCGAATGTCGGATGATCCACCTGTAATGACAAGCCCCATCTGTGGTTGTTCGCCGCATGACTGGTGCCATCGCATCTGCGAACGCTGCGGCGCAGCGCTTCGTAGATTTCCTGCTACTTGCCTGCAAGCTACGACAGGATACGGGAGAGCTCATTAGAGCCGGCACTGTGATGCGCGGCGATGTAACCGAACGTGAAGGACGCGCCGATGCTGGCGCCTGCGCCAGGATAACAGCGGCCAAACACGGATGCCGTGGAGTTGCCGACCGCATACAGGCCCGGAATCGCCGACCCGTCGTCGCGCAACACGCGCGCATACTCGTCCGCAACGACGCCGCCGGCCGTACCCACATCGCCCGGATAGATCGCGACGGCGTAAAATGGCCCCTGTTCGATCGCACCCATATTGGGGTTAGGCTTGACCGTCGGGTCGCCATGCGCATTGTCGAAGGCGCGGCTGCCACGTCCGTAATCCTCATCGACTCCGGTCTGGCAGAAGCCATTGTACCGCGCGACTTCCGCCTTCAGCCCTGCAGCGTTGATCCCACACTGCGCAGCCAGTGCGTCCAGCGTGTCCGCCTTCTTCATGTAGCCGCTTTCAAGCCACGACTTTGGGGTCACGCCAGGCTGGGATGCACCCCAATTGTACCGCTCGCGATGCCGCTTGTCGAAGATGACCCAAGCGGGCACCGCACGTCCGGTCTCGCGCTGACGTTGGTAGATGCGCTCGCCGATCTCCATATAGGCACCTGATTCGTCGGCGATGCGGCGACCGTCCTGATCCACCAGGATCGAAAAGGGCTGGCTGAGGTCCAGATGGTGCATGAAGGGAAGAACGGTGCCATCGGTCCAGATTGCCCCCTCCGGCCAGCTACCGTCGGTATTGCGCGACGTCACGACCCACCACGCCGTGTCGAGACAGTCGGTTGCCGCACCCAAGTCCATCATCGCCTGAATGACTTCGCCCGTGTCGCCCGGATTGGCGTTGGTCCACTCGTTCGAGGTCGGCAGGCCGCCCATCACGCGGTCACGCATCTCCTTGTTGCGCGAAAAACCGCCAACATTGGCGATCACGCCATCGCGCGCACGGATCTCGACCTCGCGGCCGTTCTGCTCGGCGACCACGCCGATGACACGATCCTTCTCGACGATGAAGCGCTTGACCGGCGTTGAGCGATGCAGTTCGATGCCCTCGCGCAGCGCTATCTGCAGCATCCGACCCTGGATCGCGGCGCCGTTCGATACAGTCTGCCGGCCGGTGATCTTGTCCCGCACCATCAGTGCGGCGAACTTGGCGGCGCGCAGCTTCCCGGCTATGGTCCGCTTAAGGAGGAACAGCACCGGAAACTCGTCCGATCCCATCGGCATGTGTGCCATCGGACCATACATCGCGAGACGATCCTTCCAGACGCCCAACTCCTTCAGATTGAACTTCGCGGGCATGATCGATCGCCCTTCAGCGAGACCGCCAGGTTGCTCGTCGTAATAATCAGGCCAGTCGGGGTCGGGGCGCCGTACCTTGAGTCCTAGCCCAATTAGGAAATCGAGCATCCGCGGCGCCCCCTTGAGAAAGGCGTCGCGGCGGGCCGGGGTAATCCCGGGGCCACGATACTTCACGACGCTATCATAATATTGTCGCGCCTTGTCGTAGCTGTCCTGGATACCCGCCTTGCGCAGCAGCGAACTGTTCGGAATCCACCAGACCCCGCCCGAAAAACTGGTCGAACCGCCGACCTTGTCCATCTTTTCGAGGATGACGGCCCGCTTCCCCAGCGTCTTGGCCGTCAGCGCAGCCGCCATCGACCCGCCCCCTGACCCGATAACGATCAGATCGTATTCCGACTGCAGCGGCGGCATCTCTGACATTTCACTCTCCTGCGACGGTTACCGGCTATGTTGCCGTCTGACTCGCTGCTTGTCGGTAGGCGCTCAAGCGCAAAGCGCGCTTCATCGCAACCGCGATCCCGCGCTCAGATGATTCCGCGGTGCCGCAAATCCTCGATATCCTCGACGCTTCGACCAAGCAGATCGTGGAGGACAGCATCATTGTCCTGGCCCAGCAGCGGGGGCGCGCGCGACGGACCGATCGGCGTCTCGGATAGGCGGATCGGGTTGCGTAGAACCGGCACCTCGCCCGCCACCACATGGTTCACAGCGTCCAGCATCCCGCGGTGACGAATCTGCGGATTGTCGAAGACGGTGCGCACATCGTTGACCGGGCTGGCCGGGACGTCTGCCGTCTCGAGCAGCGCCAGCCATTCGGCTGCTGGTCGTCTGGCAAATTCGGCATCGAGGATCGCGAGCAGCGCGTCGCGGTTTTCAATACGTCGGCTTACATCGCCGAAACGCGGATCGCCGGCAAGATCGGGGCGACCGAGGGCGTCGCCAAGCGCGGCAAACTGACGGTTGGTGCTCGCCACCACGAAGATATCGCGATCGGCGCAGCGGAATGTCTGCGACGGTATGCCGCCATAGCCGCCGTTGCCACGCCGCTCCGCCACCTTACCCGAGATGAGGTAATTCTGGACGAAATGCGACAGAGAGGCGAGGCCGCAATCAAGCAAGGCGAGGTCAATATGCTGCCCCTCACCCGTTCGATCGCGATAACGCAACGCCGCCTGGATGGCATTGGCCGCATATAGCCCGGTCAGAATGTCGACCATCGACACACCGACCTTCATCGGTCCGCCGCCCGGCTGCCCATCGGGCAGCCCCGATACGCTCATCATCCCGCACATGGCCTGGAACACGCCGTCGTACCCTGGACGCGTCGCGTACGGGCCGTCCTGGCCGTAGCCGGTGACCGAGCAGTAGACGAGGCCCGGATTGGCGGCTTTGAGGGATCCATAATCCAGACCGTATTTCGCAAGTACACCCGTCCGGAAGTTCTCAATCAGCACGTCCGATTTTGCCGCGAGCTCGCGCACGATCGCCGCGCCCTCCGGAGTGGCATGATCGACCGTGATCCCGCGCTTGTTGCGATTACACGACAGATAAAAGCCCGCATCCCGCGTCGCGTTGCCGTCCGCATCCGACAGGAAAGGCGGGCCGTATTGCCGTGCATCGTCGCCCACGCCTGGCCGCTCGACCTTGATCACCTCGGCACCCAGATCGCCGAGCAGTTGGCTGGCGAAGGGGGCCGCGAGGATGCGGCTGAGATCCAATACCCTGACCCCCTCCAGGGCTTGCGACGTCATGCCTATTTCTCCTGTCCGCCAGGCGACCAAGTTCGACGCCAAAGCGGCACGCAACACAACGCCGCCGTCCGCCTCATCGAATTGGCGATATGTCCGCGCCCGGGGTTGCGCCGGCGCAGGCGGCCCGGTGGAACGTAATAGTGGACCAGGCCGACCGTGTTGGCCGCCGTTCGACACCGACGACCGAGGGAAACGTCCGACGATGAGCCTATCTCCGCCACCGCCCATGCGTACGCGCGTGACCGATCTGCTGGGGATCGACTATCCGATCGTTCAAGGCGGGATGATGTGGTACGGTCGTGCCGAGCTTGCCGCAGCCGTTTCAAACGCGGGCGGCCTCGGGATTCTGACGGCACTGACGCAACCGACACCCGAGGCGCTCGCCGCCGAGATTGCACGATGCCGTGCCATGACCGATCGGCCCTTCGGCGTGAATCTCACCATCCTGCCCTCGATTTCGCCACCACCCTATGCCGAGTTGGTGGATGCGGTGATCGAGGGCGGCGTCAGGATTTTGGAGACCGCGGGACGCAGCCCGCGTGATCTCCTGCCGCGGATCAAGGCGACCGGTCTTCGCGTGTTGCATAAATGCACCTCGGTACGTCATGCGCTGTCGGCCGAAAGCGACGGGGTCGACATCGTCTCGATTGATGGCTTCGAATGTGCGGGCCATCCGGGCGAGGATGATATCGGCGGTCTCGTTCTCATTCCGGCGGCGGCGCGCGCGCTGACGATACCGATCATTGCTTCGGGTGGGATAGGTGACGGCCGCGGAATGGCCGCCGCGTTTGCGCTTGGGGCCGAGGGTGTCAACATGGGCACCCGCTTCTGTGCGACGCGCGAAGCGCCCGTGCATGACAACATCAAGCAGGCCATGTTGGAGGCGACAGAGCGCGATACCCGCCTCGTCTTCCGCAGCTATCGGAACACCGGCCGCGTGCTGCGCAACCCCATTTCGGAACAGGTGATCGAGGCCGAGCGGGCCGGCGCCCCGTTCGAGGAGGTACGTCCGCTCGTCTCGGGTGCGCGCGGGCGTGCAACGCTCGAATCCGGCGCTGTCGACGATGCGCTCGTCTGGGGCGGACAGGTGGTGGGCCTGATCAACGACGTGCCAGATTGCGCGACGCTGGTGCATCGTATCGTCGTCGAATGCCGCGAGCGTCTCGCCGAGGCGGCGACGCTCGCGGGATGACCGATCAGCCCTCCCCTCGATCACAGCTTTTCGGTCAGCTCCGGCACGACCTTGAAGAGGTCGCCGATGAGGCCGATGTCCGAGACCTGGAAGATCGGGGCGTCTTCGTCCTTGTTGATCGCGACGATGACCTTAGAGTCTTTCATGCCGGCAAGGTGCTGGATCGCGCCCGAGATGCCGACGGCGATATAGACTTCCGGTGCGACGATCTTGCCGGTCTGGCCGACCTGATAGTCGTTGGGCACGAAGCCCGCGTCGACCGCCGCACGGCTTGCGCCGATCCCGGCGCCGAGCTTGTCCGCGAGCGGCTCGATCAGCGCATGGAAGTACTCGCCGTTCTGCAGCGCGCGGCCGCCCGACACGATGATCTTGGCCGACGTCAGTTCGGGACGCGCGTTCTGCGCGATCTCGGCGCCGACATAGGACGACACGCCCTTGTCGCCCGTCGAGGCCACCGCCTCGATCTCCGCCGAGCCACCCTCGGCCGCCGCCTTTTCGAACGCGGTGCCGCGCACGGTGATGACCTTCTTGGCGTCCGACGTCTGCACCGTCGCGATCGCATTGCCGGCGTAGATGGGCCGCGTGAACGTGTCCTCACCCTCGACCGACAGGATGTCGCTGATCTGCATCACGTCGAGCAGTGCGGCGACGCGCGGGGCGACGTTCTTGCCGGTGGTGGTCGACGGCGCGACGAAGGCATCGTGATGCCCCATCAGTTCCACCACCAGCGGCGCGATATTCTCGGCAAGGGCATGGGCATAGGCCGCGTCGTCGGCGACATGCACCTTGCCGACGCCGGCGATCTTCGCCGCTGCCTGCGCGACGCCATCGACGCCCTGCCCCGCAACGAGCAGATGCACCTCGCCCAGCTTCGACGCGGCGGTCACCGCCGACAGCGTGGCGTCCTTCACCGTCGAGCCATCATGCTCGACCCATACGAGCGTCTTCGCGTTACCAGTCACTTGGCAATCCCCATGGCATGCAGCTTGGTCACGAGTTCGTCGACATCGGCGACCTTGATCCCGGCCTGACGCTTGCCCGGCTCGACGACCTTCAGCGTCGTGATGCGGGGCGTGACGTCGACGCCGTACTCGGCGGCGGTCTTTTGTGCCAACGGCTTCGACTTTGCCTTCATGATGTTGGGCAGCGAGGCGTAGCGCGGCTCGTTGAGGCGCAGGTCGGTGGTGACGATCGCGGGGAGCGGGAACTTGTCCGTTTCCAGGCCGCCGTCGACTTCGCGCGTCACGGTGACGTCGCTGTCCGTCAGTTCGACCTTCGAGGCGAACGTGCCCTGGCCCCAGCCGAGCAGGCCGGCGAGCATCTGGCCGGTCTGGTTGTTGTCGTCGTCGATCGCCTGCTTGCCCAGGATGACGAGGCTCGGCTGCTCTTGCTCGACGATCTTGGCGAGGATCTTGGCGACGCCCAGCGGCTCGAGCTTGGTGTCGCTGGTCACGAGGATGCCGCGGTCGGCGCCCATTGCGAGCGCGGTGCGGATCGTTTCCTGCGCCTTCTGATCGCCGATCGAGACGACGACGATCTCGGTGACGCCCCCACCACGAGCAGGGTCCTTCAGGCGGATCGCTTCTTCGACGGCGATTTCGTCGAAGGGATTCATGCTCATC
Organism: uncultured Sphingomonas sp.; assembly: GCA_913777295.1. Classification (GTDB taxonomy): domain Bacteria; phylum Pseudomonadota; class Alphaproteobacteria; order Sphingomonadales; family Sphingomonadaceae; genus Sphingomonas. Next base: position 7,196 of record CAJYRU010000077.1, read on the forward strand.
TTGACGTTGGCAAGATCCACGCCCGAGCCGTCCGCCTTCACGCGGGGCTTCACGTTATAGTCAAGCACGCGCTTGACCGGCACGAGGACTTTCATTCGCTGCCTTCCGTTATGGCGCCTGAGCGCAGCTCTTCAAACCGATCGCGTCCTACTCGGGCCCCTTGTCCGGATCGACGCCGTTCGAATCATATCGCAGCCATGATCGGAGCGCCCTATTCAGGCCGAGATCGAGGCGAGCTTGGTCTGGAGGTAGGCGTCGAGCCCCTCGGATCCCCCTTCCGAA